>JBBECM010000063.1:0-3680 GCA_040881855.1 Chthoniobacterales bacterium
CGGATGGTTTGACCGTGGCGAATCTCGCGGCGCACGCGAAGCAGAACTTTCCCCAAGGTTTGGCCGGCTCGGGATTGGCGGCTTATGCGGCGTCGATGCTTGATGCGTCGTTGACCTGGAAGGATCTCGAGTGGTTGCGCGGAATGACCAAGTTGCCGGTTGTGCTCAAAGGCGTGGTGCATCCCGACGATGCGCGCGCCGCGGTGGAACACGGGGCGGCGGGGGTGATTGTCTCCAACCATGGAGGGCGTCAGCTGGATTCTTCGCCGGCGACGATCGAGGCTTTGCCGGGGGTGGTAGCCGCGGTGGGGGGCAAGGTGCCGGTGCTGGTCGATGGCGGCGTGCGGCGGGGGACGGATGTGGTCAAGGCGCTGGCCTTGGGTGCGCGGGCGGTGCTGGTCGGGCGTCCGATTTTGTGGGGACTGGCGGCGGATGGTGAAGAGGGGGCGTATCGCGTGCTGGAATTGCTCAAGGCGGAATTCGATCTGGCCATGGCGCTGTGCGGGGCGCGGACGGTGGGGCAGATCGAGCGTAGTTTGGTAATGTAGCGGCGGCGTCTCTCCGAGCTGTAGGCTCTACGAGCCGGAAGCCTCGCCGCCGGTCGTTTCTTTCGCTTCGTCGCCGGGTACGGCGACGCTACGCTGGCCAGCATGCGTGCGGTGGTGCAGCGGGTTTTGCGGGCTTCGGTCACACTCAAGGGGCATGTTGCCGGGTCGATCGATGGCGGGTTGCTCGTGCTGGTCGGGGTGGCGGGGGATGATAGAGACGAGGACATCGCGTGGTTGGCGGGGAAGATTGTCAGGCAGAAGCTTTTTGCCGACGAGAGCGGGCGGATGAATTCGTCCGTCATGGAAAGTGGCGCCGGGGTGCTGGTGGTGAGTCAGTTCACTTTGCTGGCCAGCACGCGCAAGGGAACGAAACCCTCGTGGCATTGCGCAGCGGGGCCGGAGGTGGCGGTGCCGCTTTACGGGCGTTTTCTCGCTGCGGTCGAGGAGGCGCTGGGTCGTCCGGTGGCCACGGGGCAATTCGGGGCCATGATGGAGGTGGCTTTGGTCAATGATGGTCCGGTCACACTCGTGCTCGATTCGCGCCTGCGCGAGTGATGCAGTCGGTGATTGCGGTCGCGCCGCCGCTTGGTTAGCCTCCAGCATCCGCCTCGGGGCGGATTTTTCATGAACAACGCACTCTCTTATTTGCTGGTTTCGCCGGAGGCTCTCCGGCGCGGATGGACGGGATGGATTTTGTCGGGTGCGGCGGCGCGCACGGGCGGCCTGGACTTGGTTTGGGCCGGCTTGGTCGATGCTCCCGGCGGACGCTCGGGATTGCTCGTTTTCCGCGGCGAGGATGCGGTGTCCAAACTGGCGGCCGCAGTCGGGTCGGCACATGAGGCGGGCTCCCTGGCCGGCATGCTCGGCGACGGGATGGTGTCCGCGCCCCAGCCCGGCAGCGATATCGCAGCCCAACTGACCGAATTGGCGGTGGCGCAAACCGAGGCGCTGGCGCAGCCGGCGGCGGCCGGAGCGCAGCGTTCGCTTGTTTTGATCAAGCCGGACAATTTCCAATTCCCCGGCACGCGTCCGGGTGCGGTGCTCGATGTTTTCGCACGCACCGGTTTGCCGCTCGTGGCCATGAAGGTGCACCACATGTCGGTGGCGGAGGGCATGGAATTTTACGGGCCGGTGCTCGACGCCCTGACCGAAAGGTTCGGCCCGGAAAAAGGGCGCGACCATTGGGAAAACATCGTGGAGTTCATGTCCGGGGCGCGTCCGTCGGCCCTGCCGGCACAGGACCACGCCAAACCCGGCACCCCAAAAATCCTCGCCCTGGTCTTCGAGGGCCCCGAGGCCATCGGCAAAATCCGCGCCGTGCTGGGTCCGACCGACCCGGCCAAGGCGCCTCCCGGCACGATCCGCAAGGAATTCGGCACCAGCATCATGGTTAACGCCGGCCATGCCTCCGATGCACCGGAAAACGCGGTGCGTGAGATCGGGATCGTCAAGATGGCCGACAATTCGCTGAAAGGATTCGTTGAATCCGTCCGTGCCCCCGCTTAAGGTATACGTTCATCAATTTCACCGCACTTATTCTATGGATCTCTCTTCCCACGCCGATCAACTGACCCCGTCCCTCACCCTCGCCATCGACAGCAAAGCCAAGGCCATGCGGGCCGAGGGAATCGACGTCTGCGGATTCGGCGCCGGCGAGCCCGATTTCGACACGCCCGAGCACATCAAAGAGGCGGCGATCAAAGCGCTGCAGGAAGGTTTCACCAAATACACGCCGAGCGCCGGATTGCCCGAGTTGCGCACGGCGATCAGCGAGAAATACGCGGCCGACAACAAGATCGACTACAAGCCGAGCCAGGTTGTGGTGAGCAACGGGGCCAAGCAATCCTGCTTCAACGCGATCCTCGCCTGCTGCGAACCCGGCGACGAAGTGATCATCCCCGCGCCTTACTGGCTGAGCTATCCCGACATGGTGCGTCTCGTCGGGGCCACGCCGGTCATCGTGCCGACCAAGGTCTCCAACGCCTACAAGATGACCGCCGAGGAATTCGAAAACGCGATGACCCCCCGCACCAAGATGGTCATCATCAACAGCCCCGGCAATCCGACCGGCTCGGTCTACACCCGCGAGGAACTCGAGGCGCTGGTCGAGGTCGCTCTGACCGAAGACATCTTCATCCTTTCCGACGAAATCTACGAGAAACTCATCTATGACGATGCTTCGCACGTCAGCGTCGCCTCGCTCTCGAAAGAAGCTTACGACCTGACCATCACGATCAACGGGTTCAGCAAAGCCTACGCCATGACCGGTTGGCGTCTCGGTTACCTCGGCGCGCCCGAGGAAATCGCTAAAGTGATCGACTCGTTGCAGAGCCACAGCACGTCGGGCCCGAATTCCTTCGCGCAAAAAGGCGCCGTGGCCGCGCTCAAAGGATCGCAACAGTGCGTGACCGACATGCGCGACGAATTCAACATCCGTCGCGAATACATGTACGAGCGCCTTGCCGCCATTCCGAACGTGTCGGCCGTCAAACCGCTCGGTGCGTTCTACATGTTGGCCGACATCTCGAAGTTCGGGCTCAGCTCGACCAACTTTGCCGATCGTCTGCTCAGCAAAGCGGAAGTCGCCGTCGTCCCGGGCATCGCCTTCGGCGACGAGAAGACGGTGCGCCTCAGCTACGCGACCGATCTCGAAACGATCAAGACCGGCCTCGACCGCCTCGAACAGTTCTGCCGCACGATCTGACGGCGCGGAGAAGCCGCGCCGTGGTGACGAGTGACTTGCGACGAGTTGCCTATGGAGTGGCGGCGTCTCTCCGAGCTGTCGGCTCTGCGATCCGGAAGCCTCGCCGCAGGTTGATATGTGGCATCGGCATTTTGCCGATGAAGACCAAGCCCATCGGCAAGATGCCGATGCCACTTGCCCAAGACAAAAGTCTGATTCCTCCGGACGATTGTCATGACTTGTGACCAGTTGCGGACGCAGCGGTGACGTCTCTCCGGGCTCTAAACTCTACAATCGGAGGGGCCGTTTGATTCTGCCGATGCTGCCGAAGATTGGAAAAACTTTTCGGGTCTGATTTTATTCATCCCGCTCTCTAAGTTCGACGAGGTCGATACCGGCTTTGCGGGCCATGCGTTCGAGGCGGATGAAGATTTGGGCGGTGATGAACG
>JBBECM010000064.1:0-11390 GCA_040881855.1 Chthoniobacterales bacterium
CCGCCGACTCGCAGCGTCAACACTTGGATCGAAAACGCTCTAGCATGCCTCAACTACGGTGGGCTTTGATCGGCTAGTCGTGACGGGCGGGGCGCCTGTGCCCCCGACTTTCCCATGGTCGAAAAACTTTGGGTGACGGGTAGGAAACATTCCGGCTGGGGGCGTTCTGGCCGACTATGCTCGGCACGTCGCGTGCGCCAAAGACAGCGCGTTCGCTTAGCCGTCCGATCCGGCGGCTTCTTCCGTGCCGGTCGCGGCAAGGGTCTCTTCCTTCGGGGCATCGGCTTCGTTGCCTTCGGCCACAACCTCTTCGACCGCGGCCTCCGGCTTGGGGGGATTTTTCGGGGGTGGGACGGATTCGAGGCGGCCATCGGCGAATTCTATGACATAGCCTTCGTGGGTCAGCCAGAGAAGGTCGTTGACCGTGGCGTCGCGGGCGGGATTGACGGGGACAGCCGGCACCGGGGTGGAGGCCTCGGGATTCGTTGGTGCCGTGGCCGGTTCGGCGAGCGGGGGGGCTGCGGGATCGGAAGCAGCGGGCGGGATCGAGGCGGGATCGGGGGCAACAACCGGGGACGGGGACGGCGCCGCTAGAGGGGAGGAGTCGCCGCGATCCGACATGACGGCAGCCGGCGCGAGGAGATCGAGGAGTTGCGGCCGGCGGATGGATTTCTTGGCGCGGATGAGTTCGAGGATTTTTTTGATGCTTTCGCTCACCGGGACCTCGTCGAGGTTGAGGTGGCGGGGTCGCGCGGCGGAGACGAACGTGGTGCGGTTCGGGGTCTTGTAGAAACGCAGGCCGGCGGCGCTGAGGGCGCGGCTCAGGCTTTGGGCGAGGCGCAAAGGGAAACGTTCCTCTTCATCACGTGCGTGGTTGAGGAGCGGCGCAAGCGCGGGATCGACGGCGGTGGTCTTCGGGTCGCCGGGAACGGCGGCCAGATCGACAAACTTGAGGTGCGCGGGGGCGTGGTGTTCGGCGAAATGCCGTTCGACCGCCGCGGGGTCGGGAAGCTTCTCCGCGTTCTCGCCGGCGAGCGGGAAATACACGGTCGTCTTGGAAGCTTCCGCGCGCCACTTTTCGATCACTTCCGGATCACGCTCCATCTTGAGACGTCCGCGGAAGGTTTCAAAGTCGAGGCGGGCGAACCGTTCGCGGTGCAGTTTGCGCAAGCGGCGTTCGAAATCGTGATGGTTGGGCGGTCCGAGCAGGACGCCGGACATCCCGCAGACCGCGACCACGGGGAAATTGCCTTTGGGCGGTTCGGTTTCGACGGTTTCGGCCCGGTAGAAGTCGTCGCGCTTTTTGCGCAGGAGATGGCGCAAGGCGGCTTCGCGCTGCAACCACACGCTGCGGTCGGCATCGACGACCCAGAAAGGACCTTCGGGTTGCTTCGGCGCGGAGGTGAGGTCGATGGTGTAGGAGGCGGGATTGCGCAGGAGGATGCGCGCGATGTCGAACAGGCTGAAGGTCTTGCCGGTGTGCCGGACCTGCGCGACGACGGTCTCCACCGCGGGCGCGGTGGCGGTGAAGGCGATACGGAGCCACGGGAAGGGATTGGGCGGGGGTGGAGGGGGACGGTTGTCGTCGCGGCGCGGACCGTCGAACTTTTGGCCGTGCGGTTTGGGTCCGCCGCGGCGCAGGCCGCCGGGCTTGCCCTCGAATTTGTGGCTGCGCGGGAAGCCGCCGCGTTTTTCGGGTCGCGGCTCACGGAATTCGCGCGGGGCGGACGGGGCGGACGCCGGGTCCTTGGCCCACGCCGGGCGGAAGTCGAGGGCGCTGAGATCCAGCGTCGGGGCTTCTTCGGACATGGGAAACGGCGCCGCGCGGGGGCGGACGGGAATTACTCGGTGATGATGTCTTTATACGTCATGCCCGACGGGATCATGGGCAACACGTGTTCCGTGTAGGGAATCATGACGTCGAGGACGTAGACACCTTTGGCCGCGATGAGGCGTTTGAGCGCGGGCTCGAGGTCTTTCTTGTGGATGACGCGCTCGCAGGGCACGCCGAAACCTTTGCAGATCTCGACGTAATCGGGATAAATCCGCGAGGTGTCGTCGGGATCGCCGAGAAAGGTGTGTCCGCGGTTGCTCTCGTAAAAGCGGTCTTCCCATTGCACGACCATGCCGAGGTGCTGGTTGTTGAGGATGATGGCCTTGGCCGCGATTTTCTCGACGTGGGCGCAAGCCAGTTCCTGCACGTTCATGAGGAACGATCCGTCGCCGTCGATATCGATCACTTCGGTGTCGGGGCAGGCGACTTTGGCGCCCATGGCTGCGGGGTAACCGAAGCCCATGGCGCCGAGGCCGGCGGAAGTGATGAAGTTGCGCGGCTTGTCGAAGTCGTAATACTGGGCGGCCCACATCTGGTGCTGCCCCACCCCGGTGGTGAGGATGGCTTTGCCTTTGGTCAGTTTGTAGAGCTGCTCGACGACGTATTGCGGCTGGATGACGTCCGGGGTATCCTTGTAACGGAACGGCTGGTCTTTTTTCCAAGCGGCGATCTTGGCATACCAGGATTTGCAGCGGGTGAACTTGGCGCCCTTGACCCGCTCGAAGCCTTCCTTGGCCAGCAGCTGGTTGGTGCGCTTGAGGGCGTATTTCACGTCGCTGAGGATGGGCAGGGCAACGACTTTGTTTTTGTTCAGCTCGGAATCGTCGATGTCGACATGGACGATGGTGCCGTGCTCGGCGAATTTTTCGACTTTGCCGGTCACGCGGTCGTCGAAGCGCACGCCGATGGCGAGAAGAAGGTCGGCTTCGTTGACCGCATTGTTGGCATAGACCGTGCCGTGCATGCCGAGCCACTTGAGCGAGAGCGGGTGGGATTCGGGGAAGCATCCGATGCCCATGAGCGTGGTGGCCACGGGGATCTGGGTGCGTTCGACGAATTCGAGAAGCTCGGGCGCGGCGTCGGAGGTGATGATGCCGCCGCCGCAATAAATCATGGGTTCACGCGCCTGCTTGATCAGACGGATCATTTCGAGCAACTCCGCGTCGGTCGCGCGCTTGTCGGGGTTGTAGCCGCGCAGGGTGATTTTTTCCGGGAAGACCGGCTCGATCTTCTGGTTCTGGATGTTCTTCGGCAGGTCGATGACCACCGGCCCGGGGCGACCGGAGGTGGCGATGTGGAAAGCCTCTTTGACCACGCGCGGGATGTCGCGGATGTCCCAGATGAGATAGCTGTGCTTCACGATCGGCAGGGTCATGCCGAAGAAGTCGGTTTCCTGGAACGCGCCGCGGCCGATCATGTCCTGCGGCACCTGGCCGGTGACGGCGATGACGGGAACCGAATCCATGAAGGCATCGGCCAAGCCGGTGACGAGATTGGTCGCGCCGGGGCCGGAGGTGGCCATGCAAAGTCCGACTTTGCCGGTGGCACGGGCGTAGCCTTCGGCCGCGAAGACCCCGCCTTGCTCGTGGCGCGGGAGAATGGTGCGGATTTTTTTGGAACGGGTCAGCGCCTGATGGATGGGCATGCTGGCCCCGCCGGGGTAGGCGAAAATAGTGTCGGCGCCCTCGAGTTCGAGGCAGCGCACAAGAATCTCCGCGCCGTTCATCAGCTTGGCGCTCTTTTGCGCCGAAGCGGGTCCCCGGCCGGTAGCGGTCGAAATGCTCATTGGGCGGTTATACCCGAGAGGCACTGGGGGTGCAACCACTGGGAAGGGGTGCCATCCGACCGCGCACTTCGGGAAACGGCAGCGGCCCGCTGGGGCCGGCGGGCCCTGCCCGGCGGGAGGGGCTATCTTTTGCGCGCGGCCAGATCGAGCCAGAGGGCCTGACGGAAGAACGGGGTGCGTTTGTGGCGGAAGCCCCACCAGCCGGCGGCGGTGGCCAGCTTGCGCAATTCGGGAAAGGAAAAGGCCCGCTCGGCGGAAAGACGGGCGTCGTGTCTGGTCATGGGCTCGCGGTAAAGGACTTCGGTCACGGCAAAAATCGCCGTCTGGGCCAGGCGCGAGCGTCGCAGATCGGTCACCAGGGCAACGCCTTTGGTCAATTCGCGGCAGCGGCGGAGCAAACGGATGGCGTCCGACTCGTCGAGATGGTGCAGGACGAGATTGCAGAGAACGACGTCATAAACGGTGCCTTCGGCGAAGGTGAGGAAATCGGCCTGCTGAAAACGGATCTCGGGGAAACCGGCGGACATTTCTTCCGCGATGGCGAGGGTGGGTTGCTGGCGGTCGACGGCGGTGACGAGAACCGGGCAGCCGACCTCGCGGGCGCGGCGCACCACGGCGCGCGGGATGTCGGCCGCGCCGCTGCCGAGGTCGAGGATGCGCAGCGGTTGGCCGCGGGCCAGCACGGGGCCGAGGTAATCGAGGACGAGTTTGTGCGCGCCGAAGCGGCGGTTGAGCGACTCGAGGTTGGCCAGGTCGCGTTCGAGTTCGGGCGAAACAGTCTCGGCCACATCCATCCATTCCGGACGGCTCTCTTCGAAATTCCGGATCATGGGATCAGCGACAAGACAGCGAGCATGCGGCCGGTGCGGCCGCGTTCCACCCGGTAGGAGTAATAACGCCCGACTTCCCGCCCGGTGCAAATGCCATCGTCGATCACTTCCCCCACCCCGGCGGCACGCGCCTGCGCAACGATGTCCGCGGCGAAATCATTTTCGTAAAGCGGCGGACGGATACACGGGCTCAAATGCACGACGAGATCGGCGGGATCGACCCCGAACCGGCGGGACATGGCATCCATGGTCGCAGCGGTGATGTTCGCCGCCGTGCCGGCCCGGCCGGAATGGGCCAAACCGACGGCGCGGCCGCGGCGGTCGGCCATGAACACGGCGGCACAATCGGCCACGTAGATGCCGAGCGCGAGCCCGGGTGTGGCGGTGACCAGCGCGTCGGCGCCGGCGTGCGTGCCGGGCGAGGAGGCGACGGCCACGACGGAGCCATGCACTTGCTCGGCCGTGGCAAGGCGCGCGGGATCGAAACCGTGCGCGCGGAGGAACTCGTCGTGCGCCGGAGCGAGGCGCTCCAAGGCGGCGGCGCGGTCGGCCTCGACATCGATACCCGGCAGGCGCGGGATGAAGGTGGCACGGAGACCCGGAACGGCGGACAGGGGCTTGAAAGAAGACGCGGACACGGTCAGCGCTTCTTCACGCTTTTTTTCGCGTCGGCCGGCGTGGGTGTCGGCTGGGGCTTCTTCGCTTTCTTTTCCTTCTTCGGTCTCCCGGGCAGCGTCTCGTTTTTCTTCGGCATAACGCCGTTGAGGACGCCGGGGTTGGGATTGGGCGCGGAGTTGAGGAGATCGTTGCGGCGGCGGTCGCGCGAAGTCAGCATCGGGTCGTCGTAGGTGTCGGCGTAAACCGTGTCGAGCGAGAGGACGCGGTTGTATTCGGCCAGCGCGGTGATGTAGCGGTAGCGCGCCTCGAGTTCGGTTGTCTGGGCCTGGAGGAGCGAGACCTGCGCGTTGAGGACATCGAGCTGCGTGCCGGCGCCGGCGTCGAGACGCTCGCGCGAAAGGCGCAGGGCCTCGGTGGCCTGCACGACGCTGGCCCGCTGGCTGTCGATGACTTCCTGCGCCTCGATGAGATTCGAGACGGCGCGCTGCACGTCGAGTTCGACACCGCGGGCGGAATTGTCATAGTTGATCTTCGACTGCTCGAGCGCGGCGCGGGCCGTCTTGGTCGCTCCGATCGTGGCGAGGCCGTCGAAGAGGTTCCAGCTGCCGGTCACGCCGAAGAACCAGCCGTTGACCGTCTCGTCGAGGCTGCTAGCCAGGGGAATGTTGAACGTCTGCCACCCGGCCGTGGCGTTGAGCGTGGGCTGGAAGCCGGACATGGCGGCCTTGAGGCGCTCGGCTTCGATCAGGATGTTCTGACGCTGGATCTTCAACGAGGGATTGCGGGCCATCGCGGCGAAGACGGATTCCTTGAGGTCGAGCTTGATCGGGCTGTAGTCGAGTTGGCCTGTGACATCAATGGGGACGAACGACGGGTCGGACGGGTAGTCGAGGCCGAGTTGTTTGACCAGGGCGAACTGGGAGATGCGCAGCTGGTTGCGGGCCTGGATGACCGGCGGGATGGCGTTGGCCAGGGCGACTTCGGCTTGCAGGACATTGAAACGCGGCACGGTGCCCGCTTCGAACCGGCTGAGCTGGTCCTGCAACTGGGTCTGCAGCACGGCGACGGATTCCTCGCGCACGCGGATGAGAGCCCGGTTGAAGATGATCTCGTAGAAAAGCCTCTTGGTCTCGGCCACGATGCGGTCGATCGTTTCGCGCAGCGCATAAAACGAGTTGTCATTGGCCAAGCGGGCGGCGGAGAAATCGGCCTGGTTCTTCCAGCCGGACCAGATGTTCTGGTTGACCGCGATGTTCACGTTCCACGCCTCGTTCTGCGGTTGCGGTCCGAAGGTCGCGCCGCGGACGGATTTGTTGGGGTCGGCCAGTTCCTCGGACTGCGCTTCGTAGCCGCTCGACGCGTTGAGCGTGGGCAAGAGGGCGGCGCGGACTTGGATGAGTTGGCCTGTGGTGCGGCTAATTTGCTGGATGGCGGCCAAGACCTCGGGGTTTTTGGTCAGGGCGGTCTTGATCGCATCATCGATCTGCAAATTCTGCGCATCGGGGGTGAGGCGCAATTCCATCGAACTGGCGGGGGGCAATTTGATCGTGGTGACCGGGTCGGGAGACCTCTGCACCGGCGGGGCGGAAATTTCCGGCTGGGTCGGAAACGTCATTTGCATCGGGTCGGGGATGCCCGCCTCGATCTGGCCGTCGAGTTGCCTGTCGAGCCCCGGGACATTGGTGATGGCGGGAACGGGTGACGCGACCGGACTGGGCATGGGTGTCGGGAGTCCGACCGGCATGGGCGCGAGGGGCGCGGGTGAGGCGGCCGGAGCCGGCGAGGCCGGAGCCAGCGAATCGGCCATGGGGAAGCTCTCCTTCATGATGGCCGAAACATCCGGCGGCGCGGCCGGCGAGGGCCCCGGGGTCGGTTGCTGGGCGGCGGCGCGACCGCCGAAAACCAGCAGAGCGGCCAGCAGGCCGGCTCCAAAGGAGAACGTCTTCACAGTCCGACCATTAAAGCCCGTGCACAAGGTATGAGCCAAGTTTTTCCGGCTTTGCTCCAAGCCTGACCAGGCGGGACCCCGGGATATTACTCGGGCGTCACGTCTTCCAACGGACGGCTTTCATCCAAGGCCACCGTGTCCCCGCTCGCCGGCATGCCGCTGAGGATACTCACGGCGAGATAGGGCGGGCGGTTTTCCGGGGTGACCGCCAACGTGGCCGTCACGCGGCGCTCGCGGAAAGCGAGCAGGCTGGCGCCCGGTTCCAAGCGCGGCGGAAGACTGGTCTCGACCAGCGCGAAGCGATGGGCGGCATCGACCATGACCACCCGGCCGATCCAGGTCGGCAGGGTGGCCCCGGGGGCTTCGGGCGGCTTCTTGGGAAGCAGACCGCAACCGGCTGTCAGCGCCGCCGCCATGACGAGGAACGCGCGGGAAACAAGCATGGTGAGCTAAACCTCGGCCCGCTCGAGCAACGAGGCCAGCACTTTGTCCGCTTCGAAATATTCCCGCGCGATCTCCGCCGCGGCGCGCGCATGCCGCGGGTAGTCGGCCCGGATGCTCTCCGCCGCGGCAACCACGTCGTCCATCGTTTGGAAGGAGAGCAAGCCCTCGCCGCCGCCGTAGAAATCGGTGAATCCGGTTTCCTGGGTGATGACCGGACGCCCGGACGCGAGGTAGCAGGCCGAGCGGTCGCTGAACCATCCGGTGTGCAGGCGCGTGTATTGGTCCTTGGCCACGGTGAATTCACCCCGGGAAGCGCGGATGTAATCGCGGTAGCGGTCCCAATCGATGCTCAGCGCGTGCGGATCGACCAGACGCCAATCGTTCTCCGTGAAAATTTGCTTTTCGCCGGAGTCTTTGATGTCGGTGGCCAGCTCGAACGTCGCGCCGCACCGGCGCGGAGCCTGGGCGAACTTCAAAAATTCGAGCGATTTGCTCCACAGATAATTGCTGCCGCGCCAAGTGACGTCCTTTTTGCCGCTGGTCGACCAATTGCAAATGGAGGTGAACACGGCGTCTTCCGGAGGGGGCGCGCCGGTCGACCAGAGGTCGCTGACCACCGGTTGACGCGTGGGTTGCCACGCCAGGCCGTGCAGGGGCACGGGGAATTTTTCCGTGCCGACCAGTTCACCGAAGGTGAAGAGCGACGCGTGGCGTGCGAGGTAATCGCGGACGGTCGTGTCACCGAGGTCGATCTTGATCTGTTCGACCCCGGGATCGCTTTCCACGTAGATCAGGCGGCGGACGGACAGCAGGTCGTCGTTGAGATCATGGCTGCCGCAGACGTTGAGCGCCGCATCGCACTCGCGGTAAAGCGCGCGCAACTGCCCGAGATCGAGGCCGGCGGTTTTCGGTTCATCGCCGTAGCGCGCGCAGAAGCACCAACGGTCGGCGAAGCCGTATTGTTCCGCGAGCCGCTGCAAGGTGCGGGCCGCGTAGGAGAAGTCCTCCGTGATGGTGAAAGCCTCCGGGTCGTAGGGGTAGCGGAGCCCGTCCTCCACATACCACACCTCGTGACCGAGCCGCTGCAGGCCGACGATGTAGTGGATATGCTGCCAGACGACGCCGGCGATAGGGCAACCACCCATGAAGCCAAGGACGACGATTTTGCGGCGGTTCATGAGTTGTAATGTCCGGCGGCGAACATTTTGGCGTAAACCCCGCCGCGCGCCAGCAACTCCGGCCCGCTCCCCTCCTCCACGATCCGCCCGTGCTCGAGCACGACAATCCGGCCGAAGCGGTGCGCCGTGTTGAGCCGGTGAGTGACCATGAGCGTGGTGCGGCCCCGCATCAGTTCGTTGATCGTGTTCATCACCGCCTCCTCGGTCGTGGCGTCGAGGGCCGAGGTCGGTTCGTCGAGCAGGAGAACCGGCGCGTTCTTGAGGAAAGCGCGGGCGATGCCGAGACGCTGGCGCTGGCCGACGCTGAGTTGTCCCCCGCGCTCGCCGACCTGGCTGGAAAATCCGTCCGCCAGCTGCATGACAAAATCGTAGGCCTGCGCCCGCCGTGCCGCCTCGATGATTTCCTCCTCGGTGGCCTCGGGGCGGCCGTAGGCGATATTCTCCCGGACCGTGGTGGAGAAGAGCAACGTGTCCTGCAGCACCATGCTGATGTTCGACCGCAGGGATTTTTTCTTCAGCTCCCGCAGGTCGTGCCCGTCGAGACGGACCTCGCCGCGCGTCGGGTCGTAGAAGCGCGGCACGAGGCTGAGCAATGTGCTCTTGCCCGCGCCGGTGCCGCCGACGATGGCGATGCTCTCGCCGGGTTCGACCGACAGGCTGACACCGTGAAGGATCTGCCGCGCGTCGTCGTAGCCGAAATCCACGTCTTTCATGAAGATGGATCCCCTCACCTCGCGGATGACTTCGGCGTGCGGCGCATCGCGCACGTCGTCCTCGCGGTCGAGGATGTCGAAACAGCGCTTGGCCCCGGCGGCCGCGCCTTCCATGGCCCACGCGGTATAGGTCAATTGCTCGAGCGGCGCGTAGAGCATGAGAAGATACGACGCGAAGACGAGCAAGTCGCCGAGAGTGAGCTTGCCCTCGAGCACGTGAAGGGAACCCGCGTAGTAGAGCACGGCGGTGCCGGCGGCCATGAGGGTGCCGACGAGGAGCGCGCTGGTCACGTTGGTGAAGGTGAGTTGCAGGTTGGCCCGCAGGCTTTCGTCCGCACGATTGCGGAATTGCCCGACCTCACGGTCCTCCTGTCCGAAAGCATGCACCATCCGCACCGAGGCCAGACCCTCCTGCAGCGTGGCGAGCAGGGCGCTCTCGCGTTCGCGGATCGTCGTGTTCTGGTCGCGGATCCTTTTCGCGAAAAAATGGATCGTCCAGACGATGAGCGGAACGACGGCCAGCGAGACCAGGGTCAATTTGGTGTCGAGCCGCATCATAATGACGAATGTCGCGACGAGCATGACACCGGAGGAAAAAATGTTGGTGAAGCCGCGGTTGTAAATCGTCTGGATGGACTGCGTGTCATAAGCCACCCGGAAACTCGAGTCGCTCGAGCGGCGCGTGTCGTGGAATTTGAGGGAGAGCCGCTGGAGGTGCGCATACAACTCGGTGCGGATGCGCATGAGGGACTTCAGCCCGACATTGATCAGGAGGTAGCTCGACCAGAGGTTGACCAGTCCGGCCAGCAGGGTGATGACGATGAGGGCGAGGCAGAGAAAGAGGATGAGCGTCGGCGGACTGGCGCTGCCGAACCACGCGGCCAGTTGCGCTTTGGCCTCCGGCGCACCGGGCGGCAACACGCCGTCGACGATGTATTTGAAGGGCCAGGGTTTGAGCAGGTTGAAGCCGGCGACCACCAGGCTCAGCGCCAGGGCGAGCACCGTCTCCCCGAGGAAGGGACGGTAATAGGCCAGCGTGCGGCGGTAGATTCCCATGGCGGCTGCGATGATGCCCGGCCCGGCGCCGATGGCAAAATTTTCCGTCTTATTCGTCCCGCGGGCCCGGCACTTTGTCTGGCCGTGCGTAGACCGCGATCTCCCCGAAGTATTCCCCGACCGGCACGTAATTGGCGTCGATATGGGCCTGCAAAGGCGCGGCCCACCGGCGGAAGCGGGACTCCTCGGTTTTGTTGATTGCGCGGTTGTTGACCACGATGACCGCCGGCCGGTGCCGGTCGATGAGCGCAGCCTCCGCGGCGAAAAATTGGGGGCCAGCCGTGGCATTGTCGGCATAAAGCCGCCGCTGGTAGGTCGTCCGGTCGCACATCACGTTGACGATGGGCACGTAGGGGTAGGTGATGACAAAATCCCCGGGATCCGCGTGGGCCAGCACCGTGTCGCGCAAGCCCTCCCAGTCGGCCAGTTCGTCTTTCTTGACCTTGGCCTGCACCCCATTGAGCGCGCGGAACGGCGTATCCATGCCGCGGGCCGAGCGGATGCTGCCCGAGGCCTCGCGGTTGAAGAGAGCGTTGAAGGACACCACGAACTGCAGGGCGGTCAGCGCGGTGAGCAGCCATGACACGGTCCGGCAGGCGCGCGAACCGGACAATCCGGCGGCGCGCCACGCGGCCCAAGCCGAGCAGACCGAGGCGGGCCAGAAGACGAGCAGGAATTCGTTGAGGTGTGTGGTGTCGGGGCGGAAGAAGAAATACTGCGGGAAAAAAGCCAACGCGCAGCCCGTCGTGGCCAGGATGATCAAACCGAGGGTTTTGCGCTCCGCGTCGCCCCGCGCGAGCGCCGGCAGCAGGAGAAAAATTCCGGTCAGGATGAAAAGCGGCGCCAGCAGGACAGGGAACCAGATGGCGGCGGCAAAAAAGTAAAGGCCCCGCGGGCCCGCGATGCTCCACGGCGAGGGCAGGGCCCGGCGTCCGTCGCGGCCACCGAACTCGGCGGGCTCCTCCGGCTTGGCGGTGGCAATT
>JBBECM010000064.1:11490-23793 GCA_040881855.1 Chthoniobacterales bacterium
GCGTCCGTCGCGGCCACCGAACTCGGCGGGCTCCTCCGGCTTGGCGGTGGCAATTCCCGAGGGGGTCGGGGCGGACGGCAGGGCCCGGCGTCCGTCGCGGCCACCGAACTCGGCGGGCTCCTCCGGCTTGGCGGTGGCAATTTCCGGGGGGCTCGGGGCGGACGGGACAGGCGGCGAAGTCCAATGGCCCGCCTCGCGCTGCAACTCATCGCCCAAAATGTAAGCGAATTGGACGTATTGGCCGGTGAACTCGGGACCGAACCCGCGCTGGTAAGCGTGGATAACAAAAGGTGCATGCAGCGCCGCAAAGGCCGCCAATGCGGCCGCGGTGCCGAGCAGGACGGTGCGCAACCGCGCGGCGAATTCGCCGCGGCACCCGAAAGGATAGAGCACGATCAGACCGGCCCAGACCACGGCGATGAGGAGTCCAGGTTCGATGCGGACGAGGAAACAAACGGCCAGACCCGCGCCGGCGGCGGCCATCCAGGCGATCTGGCGGCGCGGACCGCCGGCGTCGAGGACGTAGCCGCGGAGCAGCACGGTGGCGGCGAGCACGCCGATCAAGCCCATGTAATTGCGGAAGATGGCGCCGGGCATGAGCACCATGAAGACGCCGGTGAGCAGGGCGAGCCAGGCCTGTCCGGTGACCCGCCGCACGAGCCCGTAGCCGAGCAGCGCGGCCGTGGCGGCCAGCACGGCAAAATAAATCCGCATGGCCAGCCAATGCGGGCCGAGCAGGGAGAAGAGCCAGACCAGCGGATAAAACCAGAGCAGGTTGTAGCCGATGAACATGTCGGCGATGGGACGCTCGCCGCCGAGGATGCGCATGGCGATGAGCGCGTTGCTCCCCTGCTCGCCGCTCAAGGCCAGCCCGGTGGTATGGTAAGCGGCGTAATAAATCGCGGCGAAAGCCGCCAACAACCAGAAGCCGCGACGGCGCAGAAAAGACTCCACCCCGGCCCATTTGGTCCGGCCAAGACTCCACCATACGCGCGCAGCTTCGATCACAGGACCGGAAGGGTAGGAAAGGCGCCCGCGCGGTGGAATCATTTTCCCCGCGGGGACCGGCGCCGGTGATTGGAGCGTGGACTTTCCCGGACGGGCCGGTTTATTTGATCGGCGGAATCATCCATGCAGGTCCGGTCGCGCTTGCGGCCATCCGCCGGTTCACCGTGAGCGAGCGCATACCCCTCATCTACATCGCCGGGTCGAGTTACAGCGGGAGCACGCTGATGGACCTCCTGCTCGGTTCGCATCCCGGCATCGAAAGCCTGGGCGAGGCCAAGAAGATCGCCGCCGTGCAATCGTCGGACGGCGGCGCCCCGGCCACTTGCAATTGCGGGGATCCGGTTTCCTCCTGCGCTTTCTGGCAGACCGTCCTGCCCGGAAACATGGCATTCCGCGCCGACGAGCCCGAGGCCAATGAGGACTTGTGCCGCCGTGCGCTTTCCTTCCGCGGACGGCAGGTCGTGCTGGATAATTCGAAAAACATCGGCCGGGCTCTGATGCTCGAACGTTCCGGGCGGTTCGACTTGCACGTGCTTCATATGGTCCGGGACAGCCGGGCCGTGGTTTTCAGCCACCGCCGCAAGGCCGAGCGCCGCGCGCGGGACCATGGATACCGCTTGGCACCAACCGCACGGCAATGGGAACGGCTCAACCGGCGGCTCGCGCGCGCGTTCCGTCCGCGTGCCGGCACCAGCTACCTGCACGTCCGCTATGAGGATCTCGTGGCACGTCCGGAAGAGGAAGTCCGTCGTGTCCTGCACGAGGTTTCCCTGCCCTGGGACCCGCAGACTTTGAAGTTCCGCGAAGGACTCCACCACGGCATCGAGGGCAACCGCATGCGATTGGAGACGAACCGGGAGATTGTCCGCGATGACGAGTATCTCATGGGACTGGGACGCTTCGAATGGTGGGCCATCACGGCCCTGACCGCCCGCGGATTGCGCAACTTCGGCTACCGCTGGAGACGGGAAGCGGCGCGGTCGATCAACTCGCGGTAAAGCGCCGTGTAGGCATCACGCACCACGGGCCAGCTGTAGCGTCCGGCCGTCGCGCGCCCGGCGGCAGACAGACGTTCCCGCAGGCCGGCATCGGTGGCAATGCGCCGCAGGGCTGCGGACATCGCGTCCGGCGAGCGCAAGGGAACAAGGAGGCCTTCATGGTCGTGGGTGACCACGCCGCGGATACCCGGTGCGTCGGTGACGACGAGCGGCAACCCCGCGGCCATCGCCTCGACAAGCGCGGAACTGAAACCTTCGAGCAACGACGAAAGAACGAAGGCGTCGGACGCGAGGTAGAGTGCGACCAGTTTGGGCGGCGGCATGGACGGCACGCCGTGCGTGGAATCTTCCGGGCCGAACTGGCAAAGATGCACGCTCCCGGCGAGATCGCCGAGTTCCCGACGCAGTCCCTCCGCATCGCGGCCGGCGATGACCAGATGCACAGCACGATCCGCGAGAGCGCCGCGCAACTGGCGGAAGGCGGCAAGAAGGGTGGGAAAATCCTTCTGCGGGTGATGCCGCGCCACGCAGAGGAAGACGAACGCATCTTGGGGAATGCCGAGTTCCTCGCGCGCGGTGCGGCGCAACACGGGCGACGCGACAAAACGGTCCGCCTCGACGGCATTGGGCACGATGCGGATTTTCTCCGGAGCCACGCCGAGCGCGGATAACTCGTCCGCCATTTCCCGCGAGAGCGCGACCAACGCACCGGCCGAGGGAAGCTTGTCGCGCAGGGCCTGTGCCACGTGCGTGCTGTGCCCCTGCGAAGGCAGACCGGACACATCATCGCCGACCGCGCGCACCAGGCCCGGCACACCCGAGCGGCGCTGCCAGTCGGCGAGGACGACACCCGCCGGATAAAGAACAAAGGCGTGCCAGACGTCGAACCGGTGCCGGCGCTGCAAGGAGTCCAACGCGCGGCGGTTGAGCCAGCAGGCGAAACCGAGTTGGCGCTTGAGCCAGTTCCATCGCTTGTCGGGATAGGACGCGAGGGCGTAGGGAAGATCCCAGCCCCGCGCACGGAGTTGCCGCACCCGCGCGCGCGGCGCGATGACCGTCACCCGGTGTCCGGCCCCGACCAATTGCACGGCAAGATTGTGGTGGAAAACTTCCGCCCCGGAGCATTTGGGCAGGAACGTCGGCGCCAAAATGGCGATGTGCAGCGGCTTCACGGGAGGAGCGTGCGGTAGATGTCGGCCAACTGCCGCGCAGACCGGTCGCTCCACGGAATATCCACCCGCCGCTGGCTTTCGTGCAGCTGCCGGAGAAAACCCGGATCGCGGGACGCGACGAAAAGTTTGGCCAGCCACGCCGCATCGCCCTGGGCGAAAAGCCCCGGATGGTCGCGTCCGAGCACCGCGGTATTGCCCTCGATGTTGCTGGCCAGCACCGGAACGCCGCAGGCCGCGGCCTGCAACAAGGCGAGCGGTTGGCCCTCCCAGACCGAAGAGAGGACAAACACATCCGGGACTTGCAGCCAAGGGAGCACGGGACGCTGCGCGCCGGTGAAAATGACCGCGTCGTCCACACCCCGTGCGCGGGCCAAGCCCTCGAGGTCCGCGCGCCGGGCTCCCTCACCGACGAGCACGGCGGTCACGGCGACGCCTTGCCGGCGGGCGAGCGCCACCGCCTCGATGGTTGTCTCGTGGCTTTTGTGGTGGTGCAAACGGCCGACGCTCGCGGCGAGCAGGACGCCATCCGGCAAGCCGAGTTGGCGACGCAGGGCGGCGCGGTCGGCGGGCGGACAAAAAATGCGGCGCTCGATGCCGTTGGCCACCACGGATATTTTTTCCGCGGGCACGGCGAGGGTTTCCCCCAGATCCCGCGCGGTGCGCGCCGACAGTGCCACGACATGCGACGCCCGGTCCACACAGGCGCGGAAAATCCGGAGGCGGCGCGGGGGGAGTTCCTCGAGAGTTTTCTGCTGGTGCACAACCGAAGGGATGCCGGCAAGTTTGGCAGCCTTGGTCGCGAAGACATGCGCGTGGTGGGTTTGCGAATGCACCGCGGCGATGCTTTCCCGCCGCAACCATGCGGCGAACCGCCGGACCGCCCAGGGGGTGATCCAGCGCGAGGAAAAGACCGGGACGAGATGGACGGGGCGCCCTTCCGCCCTGGCTTCCTCGCCGAGCCGTCCGAGCTCGCGCAGGCAGACATAATGCGCCTCGAAATCCGGCGCGAGATGCGGGCCCACGCCGAGGGCGAAATCCTCGGCTCCGCCGACCGGCATGGAGGTGAAAACAAAAGCGATCCTCCGGGCGGCGGGGCGGGCGGCTTCCATGGCGCGGCGTTACTGGGCGAAAAGATCGCCCGGGGCCGAGGGCGGCACGGCGCCGAGCTTGCGGTAGGCCGCCGGCATGGCCGTGCGGCCCTGCGTGGTGCGCTGCAGGTAGCCGCGCATGATGAGAAAAGGTTCGTGCACCTCCTCGAGCGTGCCGGACTCCTCCCCCACCGCGACGGCCAGCGAATTCAAACCGACCGGACCGCCGCCGAAGCGGTGGATGATGGCCTCGAGGATGCGTTTGTCCATCTCGTCGAGTCCATCGCCGTCGATATCCAGCATGGCCAGGGCGGCCGAGGCGGACTCCGCGGTGATGAGACCGCCGGCCCGCACCTGTGCGTAATCGCGGCACCATTGCAGAAGGTTGTTGGCGATGCGCGGTGTTCCGCGGGCGCGGTTGGCTATTTCGCGCGAGCCGCCGGGATCGATCGCGACATTGAGCAGACCGGCGCTGCGCTCGACGATCCGGACGAGTTCTGCCGCCTCGTAATAATCGAGACGGCAGGTCATGCCGAAGCGCGAGCGCAGGGGCGCGCTGATCATGCCCGAACGCGTGGTCGCGCCGACCAGCGTGAATTTCGGCAGGTTGAGCCGCACGCTGCGCGCGTTGGGTCCGGCGTCGATGATGATGTCGACCTTGTAGTCCTCCATCGCGGGATAAAGGTATTCCTCGATGGCCGGCTGCAGCCGGTGGATCTCGTCGATGAAAAGAATGGCACCCTCGGGCAGCGTGGTGAGCAGGCCCGCGAGGTCGCCGGCTCTTTCGATGGTCGGACCGCTCGTGCACTTGACCTCCGCCCCCATGGCATTGCCGAGGATCAGAGCCAGGGTGGTTTTGCCGAGGCCGGGAGGCCCGGAGAGCAGGATGTGCTGCAAGGCGTCGCCGCGGGCCTTGGCCGCCTCGACCATCAATTGCAGACGCTCGACCACCCGCGCCTGGCCGGAGAACTCGGCGAAAAGCGGCGGGCGCAGCGAGACATCGAGCGGCGTCTCGGGCGCCTCGACGGATTCGCGCAGGAAATCTTTGCCGGACATGCCCCCAGAGGATGGACTTCAGGCGGGCGTCCGGGCAAGCGCGCTCGCGAAGTCCGCCAGCGCGGCCTCCACCCCGCGCGGATCGCGCAGGAGCGAGGTGCCGACCAGCGCCGCGTCGAAGTGCCGGGCCAGCGGGGCCACGGTGTGCGGGGTCACGCCGCTTTCCGCCAGGCGGACGCAGCCGGCCGGCAGTCTCTCCGCCAATTCGAAGGCGGCAAAATCGAGGGTGAAATCCTCCTCGGCCTTCTCCCCGGCAGCGACAAAGCCCTCGCGGGACTTGAATTTACGGCTGTTGATCCCGACAACGCGCGCGTTGCCAGGCAAGGCGTCGATCTCGTCCGCCTCGTGGACCTCGAAGAGCGTTTCCATGCCGAGACCGAGGACCACTTCATGCAGCCGCGCCATCTCGTCCGCCGAGAGCACATTGGCCATGAGGAGCACCGCATCCGCGCCGGCGGCGCGGGCCGCGTAGATCTGGTAAGGGTCGAAGATGAAATCCTTGCGCAGCACCGGCTTGCTCGAGGACGCGGCAAGGCGCGCCAAGTCGGCGGTCGTCCCGCCGAAGTGGGTGCGATTGGTCAGCACCGAAACCGCGTGCACGACCGGCGAGGCCTCGTAGGCGGACGCCGCGGCGAGAACGTTGGCGGCAAGCATCTCGCCCACGCTGGGGGAACGCTGCTTCCACTCGGCAATCAGTCCGAATCCCCCCGCAGTGAGGGCGGCGGCAAAATCGCGCGGCGGACGCGCCTCCGCGGCGCCCGCACGGATCTGGTCAAGGGGCACCGTCGCACGGGCCTCGTCGAGTTCGCGCCGGACA
This sequence comes from Chthoniobacterales bacterium, assembly GCA_040881855.1. Taxonomy (GTDB): domain Bacteria; phylum Verrucomicrobiota; class Verrucomicrobiia; order Chthoniobacterales; family JACTMZ01; genus JACTMZ01. Next base: position 17,630 of record JBBECM010000064.1, read on the forward strand.
TCCGGAAGGATTCGTTCGAGAATGGTCACCGGTCGAGATTAAGGCGCCGTCACGGCCGCCGCAACCCATGCCGCGTAAGCCTTGGCCGCGGCACCGACCTCGAAGGCCAGGATTTCCGGGGTATCGTAGGGATGGAGTTTGAGCAGACGCTTCTCGAGACGGGCGTAGACGGCAGGCTGCGTTTTGAAGATGACCAGCACTTCGGCCGTGTCCTCCACTTTGCCCTCGCAAGCATAAATCGAACGCACGCCCGGGACGAGGTTTCCGCAGGCGACAAGCTTTTCCCCGACCAGGGCGTGCACCGCCTCCGCGGCAGTGTCCGCGTCGGGGAACGTGCAAAGGACCAGGAGAACCATCAGCCCGCGCGCTGTTCGAGTTTTTTGACCCGGTGGTAAAGCTCGGCCAGCCGGTCCACGCGCACGATGGAGCGCTTCCAATCGCCGATCGGACGCGGCGGGCTGCCGACCACGCGGGCTCCGGGTTCGATATCGTTGCTCACCCCGGTCTGCGCGCCGACGATGGCGCCGTCCCCGATCCGGATATGCCCGACCAGGCCGGCTTGTCCGGCCAGAATGACATGGTGGCCGATCCGCGCGCTGCCGGCGATACCGACCTGGGCGCAGACGATGCAGTGTTTCCCGATGACCACGTTGTGCGCGATCATCACGAGGTTGTCGATTTTTGTCCCCTCCCCGATGACCGTGCGGCCAAAGCGCGCACGGTCGATCGTCGTGTTGGCCCCGATCTCGACATCGTCTTCCACCACGACAATTCCGCTCTGGGCTATTTTGGTATGGCGCCCGTCCTGCGTGTCATAACCGAAACCGTCCGATCCCACCACCGCACCGGAGTGGAGGACAACGCGGTCGCCGATCAGACAGCCGTGTCCGACCACGGCATGCGGATGGAGGAGGCATGAGGCACCGATCCGGGCGCCGGCACCGATGTAGCCGGCGGCCATGACCACGCTGCGCGGACCGATGACCGCGCCCGGCATGACAACCGCCTGCTCGCCGATGCTCGCATCGGGAGCGATTTGCGCGCCGGGATGGACGACGGCCGAAGGATGGACGCCGGCGGGGGGCGGTTCGGGTTCGCGCACGAATTCGCGGGTGATGCGCGTGAAGGCGGCGGACGGGTCGTCCACGCGGATGCCGACCGCGGGGGTCTCGCCCGCGAAGTCCCGCGGCACGAGCACGGCCGTGGCGCGCGTCGTCCGGAGGTCGGCGGCGTAGCGGGGGTGGACGAAGAAAGAAATTTCGCCGGGCCCGGCCGACTCCAAGGCGGCCGGACCCCCGATCACGGCGTCACCGGACCCGGAAAAAACTTCGCCGCCCACAAGGGCGGCGAGTTCGGAAACAGTCGGCATGGGATCACCCCGCGCGCCGCGCGGTGCCGTCAGTTGGTGGCGGCTTTTTTCGGCGCGTTCTTGTTCAGCTCGGTGATGATGCCGTCGCTGAAGTCCATGGAAGGGGCCGCGTAGAGGACGACTTTGACCTGGCTGACGCCGAGGCCCGAGGAGTCGATGACGAGGTCGTAGCCGTCGGCTTTGACCTTGGTGTCCACCACTTTCATGATGTCCTGCACGATATCGCCGCGCATGCGCATGAATTGTTCCTGCAGCTGGCGCTCGCGGGTCTGGCGGAATTCGCCGATTTCGCGGTCGAGGTTGCGGACTTGGTTGATTTTTTCATCGCGCTGCTTGATGGCGCCTTCGCGCTTGTCGGCGGTCAACTCGGGCTTCTTGGTGTCGGCTTCGAGCTTGTTGATCACTTCCATGTCCGCTTTGAGCGTCTCGAGACGGCTGTCGAGGTCGGTCTTGGCCTGCGCGCGGGCGTCATTGAGGCGCGTCTCGGCTTCCTTGGTTTTGTGATAGCTGGTGAAGACTTTGTTCATGTCGACAGTGCCGACTTTCATCTGGGCCGCGGCCGGCGAAGCACTGAGGAAAGTGGCTAGGACGGTCAGGACGGTGAACGGGATCAGTTTTTTCATAGAGTTCGAGCTAATTAAGATTAGGTCAGGTTGGGTGTAAAGCCTTTTGATCAGACGGCCGGGGGCGGGAAACGTTCAAAACTGGTAGCCGATATTGAACTGGATCTTGCCCGGTGGGCCGTTGTTGTCGTCGTAGACAAAGGGAATACCGTAATCGATACGGATCGGGCCGATGGGCAGGTCGAGGCGGATGCCGATGCCGTAGTCGGCATTGTAGTCGCCCGTGTCGAAATTCCAGGAGGGCTCGTTGACGAAGCCCCAATCGGTGAAGAAGGCCCCGCGGACCCGGTTGATGATCGGGAAGGTGGCCTCCAAGGTCATGTAGCCCAACGAGTTGCCGCCGTAGTAGTCTTCGTTGGCATTCGGGCCGACTTCCCGAAAATTGAAGCCGCGCAAGTTGTTCGCGCCGCCGAGGAAGAGCCGGTCGAAAATGGGCACCTCACCGTCGCCGCCCCACGAATCGACCGTGGCCAACTGGCCCTTGAAGAGGAAAATGATGTCCCACGGGAGTAGCACGTGCTGCGAGGCCTCGAGCGAAATGCCGTAGTTGTCCGTGGTCTGCTCCCCGCTGATGCCGGCGAGGAAGCCGGTCATGTTGATATAGGTGCCGCGGCGCGTGAGGAACAGATTGTCGCGGGAATCGAAGGTGAGTCCGCCGCTCACCGCGTTGCGCAGGTAGTAACCCTCTTGGGAGGAAATTTGCACCGGCGCGTCGTCCGAAATGTCGAAAATATCGATGCCCTCGATGCGGTATTCGATGTTCGCCGCGATGAACTCGCCGAACGGCTTGCGCAGCTGGAGGGCGCCGCCGTAGTTCGACTGGTCGTAGGCCGGGCTGAGGAAGCTCGCCTCGCGGTAGAACAATTCCGTGCCGAAGGAAATTTTCTGCCCGAGGAACCAGGGCTCGGTGAACGAGATGACCGCGTCGGCCCGCTCGATGCCGTATTGTCCGCGGATGCGCAAACGCTGTCCGCCGCCCACGAAATTCGGCCACCCGAAGAGGTCGAAATTCGTCTGCTGCACCTCGGCGAAACCGACCAGGCTGTCGATCGTGCTGAAGCCGGCGCCGAAATTGAAGGAACCGGTGCGCTTCTCGTCGACGATGACGTTGAGGTCTTTCCGCCCGGGGATCATCGTGTCGGTCGGCACGGCCTGCACCGTGTTGAAGTAGTTGAGGTTTTCCAGCCGCTGGCGGCTGACATCGACCAGCACGGTGTCATAGACATCGCCGGGCGTGACGGCCAGCTCGCGGCGGATCACATTGTCTTTGGTCTGGGTGTTGCCCTGGATATTGACCAGATTGACGAAGCTCTGGGTGCCTTCGTCGATGCGGTAGGTGATGTTGACCTGCCCGGCTTCGGCGGGGGAAATTTCCGGGACGATGGCGGCATCGACGTAGCCCTGCGTCCCGTAGAAATCGCGCAGAGTCTTGAGATCGCCGCTCATGCCCTCGGGCGTGTAAAGCGAGCCGTCGGTCATGCGGAGCTTGGCCTTGAGTTCGTCGGGCGAAGTGACGAACACGCCGTCGAGCGCCATGCGGTTGACGCTGTATTGGCGCCCCTCGGACACCGTGAAAATCAGATCCACCCCGGTGTCGCTGATCGGGATGGCCTGCACGTCGGTGACCTGCACGTCGGCGAAGCCGCGGTTCTGGTAAAGGTTGCGGATGGCCTCGCGGTCCTCCTGCAACTGCGAGGGCACGAGGCGGCCGCTTTTGTCGAAGATGGAAAGCAGGTTTTGCGTCCTGGTCTTGAGAACCTTGCGCAGGTCCTTGGCCAGCACGGAGTCGTTGCCGACGAAGTCAATGCGCTTGACCACCTGCTTGGCGCCCTCGTTCACCGTGAAGATGACGCGGGAGTCGCCGGTGCGCTCGTTGGTATCGATGCGGTATTGGATGTCGACCCCGCCGAAATTACGGTCCTGATACAATTCGAGCATGGCTTGACGGGATTTTTCGACCTGCTCTTCGCTGAGACGGTCGCCGACTTTGAAGGTCAGGTCGCGCCGCAGGCGCTGCGGACTGACCGCTGTCGCGCCCTCGATGAGGATCTCGGTGACGACCGAACGGCCCTGCAGCAGCACGGTCACCTTGACCCCGTCGCCCTGCGGCTCGGCGAAGATGCGCACGTTGGCCACATCTCCGGTCGCAAAGAGAGTGCGCACATCCTCCTCCGCCGCACGCTCCGAATACGGGTCACCCACTTTCGTTTTCAGGTTGGCCAGCACGCGTTCGCGGCTGATCGTTTCGGATCCGACATACTGGATCTCCAGAGCACGCACCACGGGACCGCCGCCGGGCGGGGCCATCTGCGCGGGCGAGGGAAGACAGAAGGACGCCAGCAAAAGGAAGGCGGAAAATAAGCGGAGAATCATCGGTGGGTGGTTGGCGGCGGGCCCGGAGCGGCTCGCGAGGCTTTTTAACTGCTAGATGACGGACGGGGGGTCAAGCCGGAAACAGGTGCTGCTTGGCCCGGCCGGTGGCCTTCCGCTAAGGTCGCGGCCAACTATGATTCTGCCGGCCCTCAAGGAGTGGAATGTTGTCTGCGAAGCCCTCGGCTCCGGGCGGCAGGTCATTGTCATCCGCAAGGGCGGGATCGCCGAGGGGAAAGACGGGCTCCGTTTCGAGCACGGGGAGTTCGTTCTCTTGCCGACTTTCTTCCACCAGCAAGCTGAACGCGTCGTGCCCGAAGCGGCCTTCTCGGCGCGCCAAAGTCAGGCGGTGGGCGATGAGGAACCGGTGGAAATCCGCCACGCCGCCACGCTGGTTTGGCACAGGATGGTCACCGACCGCGCGGCCCTCGCGCGATTGCAGACTTACCACATCCTCAGCGGGGAGGAGGTCGAAGCGCGGTTCAACCAAAAGCCCGAGCCCGGCGTGCAGGTCGCGCTGCTCCGCGTTTACCGCCTCGACCCGCCGCAGCGCGTCCCTTGGCAGAAGTCATTCGGCGGCTGCCGCTCGTGGGCCGAGATGGACGCCGACCTGGAATCCTGCTCGCGCGTTTCCGTGCTGAGCGACGAACGCTTCGCCGATCTCGAGCGCGAACTCCGCGCTATCCTCGGTTGACCCCCTCCCGCAACTCTCATTCCTCAACCCTCAACGTTCCCCCAAGCTTGGCCCCGCCACGTCGTTTCCTTTAATCTCCCCGCCCCATGGAAAAAGTCGTCATCGTCGGCACCGGTTGCGCCGGACTCACCGCGGCCATTTACGCCGGGCGTGCCTCGCTCTCCCCGCTTGTGCTGCAGGGCAAGCAACCCGGCGGACAGCTCACCACCACCACCGCGGTGGAAAATTTCCCCGGTTTCCCCGAAGGCGTCGACGGCCCGGACCTCATCATGCGCATGCAGGCCCAGGCGGAGAAATTCGGCGCGCGTTTCCAATTCGGCACGCTCGAGGAATTTGAAGCCGGCGAAGGTCACCACCGGGTCAAAATCGACGGACAATGGGTCGAAACCGAAACCCTCATCGTGGCCAGCGGTGCCGCGGCGCGGTGGCTCGACTTGCCCGATGAGAAAAAATTGATCGGCCGCGGCCTTACGTCGTGTGCCACTTGCGACGGGGCGTTTTACCGCGATGTGCCGGTTTGTGTCATAGGCGGCGGCGACTCCGCCTGTGAAGAAGCCACCTTCCTCACCCGCTTCGCCTCAAAGGTCTATCTCATCCACCGCCGCGATTCGCTCCGCGCTTCGAAAATCATGGCCGACCGCGCGCTTTCCAACCCGAAAGTCGAAGTCCTCTGGAACCGCAAGCCGGTCGAATATCTCGTCGATAACGAAGGCCGCGTCCGCGGGATCGTCCTCGAGGACACAACCAACGGAACGCGCTCGGAACTCGAGGTCAAATGCGTCTTCGTCGCCATCGGCCACACGCCGAACACCGCGCCGTTCCGCGGGAAACTCGACATGGACGAGAACGGCTACCTCGTCCAGCACGATGGCACAAAGACCAATGTGGCCGGGGTCTACGCGGCCGGCGACGTAGCCGACCATGTTTACCGTCAGGCCATCACCGCCGCCGGGCAAGGCTGCGCCGCGGCCATCGAGGCCGAGCGCTACCGCGCCGCACGCCAGTAGGTTCCCCGCATCGCGGCCCACGCCGCGTTTCATGAAAATCTGCGATCTCACCCAATTCTACTCGCCGGTCAGCGGCGGGGTGAAACGCTACATCTCGGAGA
>JBBECM010000065.1:0-3642 GCA_040881855.1 Chthoniobacterales bacterium
GTCCCCGGCGCCGGTTGTTTGTCCGTTTCGGCGCCGGGGACGGCGCCGCTACATTTTGCACTCACAACTTGTCCACCTCCGCCCGCAAAGACTCGCCCGCCTCCAGCGCCGCCGGTCCCGGCACGCTGAACACCGGCGCGGGAAAGATCACGATCCGCCCGGACCGCACGGCCGCCAGATGACGCCGCACCGGGTGTCGCTGCAAAGTCTTCAGCACATCCTCGCGTTTCGTGCCGCCGTAATCCGCGACGACAATCACATCCGGATCGGCGGCGAGCAGAAATTCCTCGCCCAGTTGCGGCCACGGTCCGCCGGCCTCCGCCGCAATGTTGCGCAATCCGGCAGCCTCGAGGATTTCATGGGCATGCGTGCCGCACCCCGCGCTGAATCCGGTGTCCGCGCCGAAGAGCAGGGCCGCCGAGCGGTCCCGGGCCCGGGACGTCCGGACCGTTGCCGGCGGGGGCGAGACACCAAGCATGCGGGCCACCCGCGCCAGGGCTGCCTCGATTGAGGCCAGGGAGCCGGCCTCGATGACCTCCACGCGCAGGCCGAGCCGCGTCAATTGAGCGCGGGTGGCGGCGGGAGTCATCGACGTGGCGAGCACGAGGTCGGGGTCAAGAGCGAGCACCTCCTCCGCCGCGGGTTGGATGCCGGCTGTCAGACGCAACACCTCTGCCGGGGCTTGGCAAAACGGGGTCACCGCGGCCAGAGAGCTGCCGGCACCCAGTTGCCGGACCATTGCGGTGAGGTTGGGGGCGAGGCTGGCCACGCGCGCGGGTGGCTCGGTGCCATGCCCGGCCGCAGGTGGAACCAGGCAGCCGCAAAGCAGCCATGGCAGCAAGTCGCGACGGAGGAGCATAGGCGCGCGATTTTCGGGAGGATGCCCGCCAAACTCGACCGAAAACTTGATGCGCCGTCGATGTTTGTTAACTTGCCGAAGGTTCTCATGCGTCCCCTCACTGCCAGTTGTGCCCCGGCGATGGCTGTTCTGTTCCTGGCTTTTCCTTGGCCGGCCGCGGCGCTGCAGGTGACCAATTACAGCAGTCCGGTCAATGACCGCTTCAGCAGCGGCTTCGCCACCAATCCGGTGGCCAACACCAACACCGATTTCGTCGGGGCCGGTTTCGACTGGTCGGGAGTGGGTTGGTCGGCCACGGACGGCACCAAGGGCTTCGGCTTCATCTCGCCGCAGCATTATCTCGTGGCCACGCACTACGGCGGTGCGCCCGAGATCCGTCTCCGGCAAATCGACGGCGATCTTGTCGCCGGTTCCCAGCGCGGAGTGACCAGCACCGGCCTGGGTGTTCCGCTCAACTCCAGCCCGGATCTTTCTCTCGGAACATTGAACGCCCCTGTCGGTTTGTCCCAAGTGGCCCGCTACGCCGTTCTCGATCTGAACTTTTCCTCCACTTCCAATTCCACTTCGGCCTATGAAAACCTGTTGGTTTTTCTCTACGGCCGCGGCCCCAACGGTTCGTCGAGTCCCCGGATCGGCCTGACCACTATTGCCGAGGTCTTCTCGTCCGGGACCAATCAATTTTTCACCACGCCGCGCACCGAGGTCCAGTTGGAGGGCGGCGATTCCGGCAGCCCCGCTTTCCTCGCTTGGACCAACGTCAACGGGGTCAAGGAAATAACCATCATCGGCAACAATGCGGGGATCAACACGACGAACAATTTCCTCAATTTCCTCGGCGCCTTCCAGGTGATGAACGCTCTCAATGCCACCATGACGCAGGACGGATTCGCCCTGCGGGTGGTGGGTAATGCGAGCAACACTTGGGTCGGGAGTTCGAGTACCTCGATCACGAATCGTGCTGCCTGGGGGATCAGTCCTCCGTCGTCTGCACCCTCCGACCGCTACGTGCTCTTCAACGGGGTGACTGCGAGCAACCGGACAGTCGAGGTGGACGGGGCCGCCAACTTGCGCGGCCTTTATTTCCGTACCACGACGAATTCCTCGTTCGGTTTCACCTTTTCCGGTGCGGGCAATTTGACCGTCGGTCGCGGCGGCGTCGTCAACTACGACGTGGCCCGGCAGACTTTCACCGCCAATCTTGCGCTCGGTGACCACCAGTATTGGGATGGCGGGGCGGGGGGCATCACGATTTCCAACGTCAACACCGGCGGCAAACTGCTGGAAATCACCGGCGCCGGAACCAACCGTTTCACCGGAAACATGTCCGGCTCCGGCGGCTTGGCGGTGAGCGGGGGGTTACTGGAGGTCACGGCCAGCAATTCCTACACCGGTGCGACTTGGGTGCACGGCGGCGTACTCGACCTGAGCAGCACGGCCGGAGCTGGCGCCGGGTCGACGGCAAGCGTCACGGTCGGCGCCAACGCCACGTTGCTCATCTCGCAGAGCAACCAGGTCAACGATTCCGCCACCATCACGCTCTCCGGCGGCACCATCCGCACCGCGGGCGGTATCAGCGAAGCTTTCGGCAATCTTTCCGTCACCGGCGGCAGCTTCCTCGACTTCGGGGCGACATCCTCTGCCACGGCCAGCACCCTCGGTTTCGGCACTTACACCCCGAGCGCCCTGCTCACCATCGACCACTTCAATTTCGGCAGCACCATGACCTTCGGCAACGATCTGGGAAGTTCGATCAACAACTCATCCTTTTTCGCCTTCGCCAACGGCGGCATTGCCAGCTCTTTCTGGAATGCGGGCACGGGTACCTTCACCCTCACCGCCATCCCCGAGCCCTCGACCTGCCTCGTCGCCACCGGTCTGCTCGGCCTGCTGCTCTGGCCCCTGCGGCGCAAGCTTCCGGAACTTTTTTGATCGAAGGCGACGAAGCGAGCCCGGTCGGCCCCCGGACGGCCCGTGGCCGGCTTATTAAGAATTATTCTTGAAACAATTTGTCTCCGGCGCGATAGTGCTGGGATTGATGCCGACCAAGACGGCCAATTCCAAAAGCCAGCTCAAGCGTTACGAGGAATCGATCGCGCAGGACGGGCTGCGTCTGACCCGCCAGCGCAAGCACGTCTACGGGGTGCTGCTCGGGCGCCAGGACCATCCGACAGCCATGGAAGTGTTCCTCCGCGCCAAGCCCGAGATGGAATCTTTGTCGCTGGCCACCGTTTACAATGTCCTCGAAACCCTCGCCGAGCGCGGGTTGGTCCGCAAAGTGCATCTGGACAGCGGTTCGACGCGCTACTGCGCGAACAACTCCAAGCACGGCCACTTCACCTGCACGGCGTGCGGCGGTGTTATGGATGTCCCGCTGCTCCCCGGCGCGGAATTGGAGAAACTGCACCAACTGCCCCGCGGCTACACCGTGACCCAGCAGGAAGTGTCGCTCCATGGCCTCTGCGCGACCTGCCGGAAAAACCACTCCTGACTTATGCAGCACCTCAAAATCGACAACCTTCACGTCAACATCGGCGACCGCGAAATCCTCCGCGGACTCAACCTCGACCTGCCGACCGGTCAAGTGCACGCCATCATGGGTCCGAACGGCTCGGGCAAGAGCACCCTGGCCAAAGTCATCGCCGGCCATCCTGACTACATCGTGACTTCGGGCGACGTCCTGCTCGACGGCGAGAGTATCCTCGAGATGGCGCCCGATGTGCGCGCGCGGAAGGGCATTTTCCTCGCCTTCCAATACCCGAGCGAAATCCCCGGGGTGACCATCG
>JBBECM010000066.1:0-23504 GCA_040881855.1 Chthoniobacterales bacterium
TGGAGAGGGAGCAGCGCTAACAGGACGGATGTGCAGATGATGTGTTTCATATTTTTATCGACCGATGTCCGTGATCACCGACGCCTGACCGCTGGCGTGACGAGTGCCGGCGGATGGATGTTCGGTGATCGCATTGTTTGGCTTTATTTTTATGAGGTCACATGTCGTCAAGGACGGATAGCCCAATACGGGATGCCACTACACGAAGGCCACCCTACAGCCACAACCATTCAGCCAGGTGTCATCGTCGATACCTAGTGACCTCTGAAGAACCCGATGAACTTGAGGTTAGCGAAGATTACGTGGCGGCGGGCTCGGCTTTGGCGGCGGACTTTTTCGGGGCCTTCGGTTTGCGTTCTTCGAATTCGAAGCCGACTTTGCCGGTCTTTTTGTCGAGCACGAGGTAGGCGTTGAAGGGGCGGCCTTTTTTCGAGATGAACTTGGTCAGGAGGCTGGTTTTGCCTTCGGCGCAGATTTTGCGGACGTCATCCGGGCTGATTTCGCGCTGGAGGATCATTTTGCCCATGCGGAAGGCGCACTTTTTCTCCGGTCCGAGCCCGTGCTCGCAGGCGTAGGCATTGCCCGGATCGTAGATGCCGCCCTTTTCGCAGACCGGGCACTTTTCCACGATCAGGGTGGCTGTTTCCTTGTTGAAGGGCTCGTTGCTGCGCACGCCGCCGTCACCGAAGTCGAAGGTGGTTTTCCACTCGGTGGCTTCGCTCAGGGCGAGCTTGGCTTCGAAGGGGCGGCCCATTTTGCTTTTGAAGCCTTTGAGCGGGCCGACGCCGCCGGTTTCGAGAAGCGCGGTCACTTCGGTCGGCTCAAGTTCCCGGCTGCCGACCGTTTTCCAGACGACGAGTTTGCATTCGGGGTTCTTGCAGTCGTAAGCCTTGAATGACTCCTTGAATCCGGAGGTGCTGCCGCATCTGGGGCATTTCGTTTCGAGATCGTGGAAGTTGCCGCGCATCGTCTCGCTGTTGACGTGGCCCGAGGCGTCTTTGATTTTTTTGATCACGTTGGCCATGAGGTTGCGGATTTCCTCCATGAAATCGTCGCGTTTGAATTGTCCGGCTTCGATCTGCTTGAGCTTGTATTCCCACTCGCCGGTCATTTCGGGGGAGCCGAGGGCGAGGATGTCCAGTTCGCGCAGGGCGGTGAGCAGCTTGATTCCCTTGGCCGTGGCGGCCAGATCGCGTCCTTCCCGCCGGAGATACTCCTGGGTGAGGAGTCCCTCGATGATGGCCGCGCGGGTGGCCGGCGTGCCGAGTCCGCGTTCGCTCATGGCTTCGCGGAGTTCTTCGTCATCGACCAGCTTGCCCGCGCCTTCCATGGCGGAGAGCAGGGTGCCCTCAGTGTAGCGCGCGGGCGGTTTGGTCTGGAGTTCTTTCAGCTCGATCGACTCGGTGGCGGCGGGTTCGCCTTCTTTGACCGGAACGAGCGATTCGTCGTCCGCGCCGGCGGCCGATTTGCCATAGACTTCAAGCCATCCCGGTTCGCGCAGGATTTTCCCCTCGGTCTTGAACTTCTCGCCCTCCACCGTGGTGATGCGTTTGGTCACCTCGTATTTGGCCGGCGGGTAAAAGACCGCGATGAAGCGCCTGGCCACGAGGTCGTAGAGCTTCATTTCGTATTCGTCGAGTTTGTCCGGACTGGCACCGGTCGGAATGATGGCGTGGTGGTCGCTGACCTTGGCGTTGTTGAAGACGCGCGGGGTTGCCGTGACCCAGCCTTTGTCGAGGGCCTTGCGCGCATGGGGACCAAGCGCGGGATCGTCCATCCCGCCGAGCACCTTTTTCACCACGGGCAGGTTGTCCTCCGGCAGGCAGCGCGAGTCGGTGCGCGGGTAGGTGAGCACTTTGTGCCTCTCGTAAAGCGCCTGGGCGAGTTGCAGGGTCCGCTTGGCGCTGAACCCGAAACGCCCGTTGGCTTCGCGCTGCAAGGTGGTCAGGTCATAGAGCAGGGGCGAAGCCTGCGTGGTCGGCTTCCGCTCCTCGCTGACCGTCCCGGTTTTCCCTTCGCACTTCGCTTTGATTTCCTCCGCCTGGGCCAGATCCCAGATCCGCTCGGCTTTGGCGTCCTCGTCGTCGGACTTCTTGAACTTCTCGTCGAACCACCGGCCCGGGTAGGTGCCGGCGGTGACGCCGAAGGTGCCGTGCAATTCGAAATAGGTGCGCGCTCTGAAATTGCGGATTTTTTCCTCGCGCTCGACGAGGATGGCGAGGGTCGGCGTTTGGACGCGTCCGACCGGGGTGACCTGGAAGCCGCCGAGCAATTCCTTGTAGAACGCGGTCATGGCGCGCGACCCGTTGATGCCGACGAGCCAGTCGCTTTCGGAGCGGCAGGTGGCCGCTTCGCAGAGGGGGATCATCTCGGCGTCGCTGCGCAGGCTGGCGAAACCCCGGCGGATGGCATCCGAGGTCATCGACTGCAGCCAGAGACGTTTGATCGGCTTCTTGTTTTTGAAGTGCTGCACGACGTAGCGGAAGATCAACTCGCCTTCGCGCCCGGCGTCGCAGGCATTGATGATCTCGGTGACATCGGCGCGGGTCAGGAGCTTTTTGAGGATGCGCAATTGCTCCTGGGCTTTTTCGCGGGGGACGAGGTCGAAGTGGTCGGGGAGGACCGGGAGGTTTTCCAGGCTCCACTTGCCGCGGACGACTTTGAAGCTGTCGGGTTCCTGGATTTCAAGGAGATGGCCGACGGTGTGCGAGATCACCATGGTGTCGCCTTCGTAGTAGCCTTTTTCCTTGGTGAACTTGCCCAGGGCCTTGGCGAGGTCGCCGGCCACGCTGGGTTTTTCCGCGATGACGAGGGTTTTGGACATCTTCAGATGAGTTTGACGAAACGTTTTCCGGGGAGCTGTTTGACCAGCCGTCTTATCTCGAGGGCGAGCAACGTGGAAGACACTGCGGCGGCTGTCAACCCGCTTGTCGCGATAACAGAATCGAGCGCGGCCTCTTCGCTGCCCAGCGCATCGAGGACTTTTTGCTGTTCGGGGCTGAGATCGGCGGGGGTGAAGGCGGCGGGAAGGTCGGGTTGTTTGCTAAAGACGAGCGGGAGGTCGTCGAGGATGTCGTCGACGGTGATGATGAGCTTGGCGCCTTGTTGAATGAGGCGGTTCGAGCCGAGGGCGGAGGGCGAGTCGATACGCCCGGGCACCGCGTAGAGTGTCCGTCCTTGCTCCGCGGCCATGTTGGCGCTGATCAGCGCGCCGCTGTTGGCGCCGGCTTCGACCACAAGGACTCCGAAGGACATGCCGGTGACGATACGGTTACGGATGGGGAACGTTTGGCGGTCGGGCTTGGTGCCGATGGGGAACTCGGACACGACCGCTCCGGACGCGGCAATGCGGTCGGCTAGTTCGGCATTTTCCGGCGGATACAGTTCGCCGAGGCCCGAGCCGATCACGGCGATCGTGCGGCCCTTGGCCGCGAGCGCGCCTTGGTGCGCGGCGGTATCGATGCCGCGGGCCAGGCCGCTGACCACGGTCAGTCCGGCATAGGCCATCTGGAAGGAGAGCTTTTTCGCGGATTCGGTGGCGTAGTGGGTGGCCTTGCGCGAGCCGACCACGGCAACGGTGTGCCGGTCGCGGTCGGTGAGGTGTCCCCGCACATAGAGGACGATGGGTGGATCGTGGATTTCGCGCAGGGCGGACGGATATTCGTCATCCTCACCGGTGATCACACGCGCGCCGAGGTCGGCGGCTTTTTTCAGCTCCGCCGCGGGATCGGCGAATTCCTGCCAGCGCGAGATGTTGTCCGCCAAAACGCGCCCGACGCCTTCGACCGCGGACAACTGGTCGGTGCGGGCCGGAAGAATCTTTTCCGCCGAGCCGAAGCGTTCGAGCAAACGGCGCAGGCGCACCGGTCCCATCTGCGGGATCATATTGAGCGCGACGCAAGCCTCGAGGTGGGTCATGGGGGGAACATGGTAAACATGGCGGTCAAGGGGGTGGGAGGATTTCAAATTTGAAATTTCAGATGGGGAGTCGCTGGCGTAGGCTTTTCGTGTGAAAGCTTTGCTGCTAACCAAGGAGTATCCTCCGCATGTTTACGGAGGGGCCGGGGTGCATATGGAGTATCTCTCCCGCGCGCTGGCGCAGTTGATGGACGTGGAGGTGCGGTGCTTCGGGGACCAGCTGCTCAATGAGGGACGCCTCACGGTGCGGGGATTCGGGGCCGATGAAGCGGGGTTCGGTGGGTCGAAGGATTTGCGTCCGGTTTTCGGCGCGGTGCAGCGCGATGTTGCCATGGCCGCGGCCGGGACCGACGCGGATCTGGTCCATGTGCATACCTGGTATACGCACCTCGGAGGGATTTTGCTCAAGCAGACCGGCGGCATGCCCCTCGTGCTCACCGTTCACTCGCTCGAACCGCTGCGCCCGTGGAAACGCGAACAACTCGGGGGCGGCTACGATTTTTCCTGCTGGGTGGAGAAGACAGCGATCGAGATGGCTGATGCGGTCATCGCGGTGTCGGCATCGACCAAGGACGATGTCTTGCGCCTTTTCGATGTGGACCCCGCGCGCGTGCATGTCATTCACAACGGTATCGATCCGGCGGAATATCGCGCGCGATCGGATGCGGCCGTCTTGCACCGTCACGGCATTGATCCGGCCAGTTCTTACATTCTCTTTGTCGGACGGGTGACGCGGCAGAAGGGGATCATCCATCTGGTCAAGGCACTGCGCCGTCTCGAGCCCGGTTTCCAAGTCGTGCTTTGTGCCGGAGCACCGGACACTCCGGAGATCGCGGCGGAGATGAAGGAGGCGGTTGCTGCGGCACGCCGGGAGCGACCGGGCGTCATCTGGATCGAGGAGATGCTGCCCCGGGAAGATATCATCCCGCTTTACTCGCAGGCAGCTTTGTTCGTGTGCCCGTCCATTTACGAACCTTTCGGCATCATCAATCTCGAAGCCATGGCCTGCGGCACGCCCGTGGTGGGCAGCGCGGTGGGCGGGATCCCGGAAGTGGTGGTGCACGGGGAAACCGGCCTGCTGGTCCCGGTCGAGCAGATGGGGGCGGCGCCCCTCGAGCCGGCGGACGCAGAGCGTTTCGCCTCGGATCTGGCTGCGGCCATCAACTTACTGATGGGCGACGAAAAGCGGCGGTTTGCCATGGGTGCAGCCTCGCGGCGTCGCGTCGAGGAGCGTTTCAGTTGGGAGGCCGTCGCGCGGCGGACGGACGGACTATACCGCGAGGTCTGCCGGGGCTGACGCCGCCGCGCGCGGGTTCGCGCCGTAGAGGGTGAAGCCGGCGGTCTCGGTCACGTCGACATCGAACAACTGGCCGGCGAGACTGGCGGCACCTTCAAAGACAACGATTTTGTTTCCGCGGGTGCGGCCGGTGAGGCGCGCGTCGTTGTGGCGGCTTGGTCCGGTGCAGAGGATCTCGACACGGCGACCGACCAACTCCTGCAGCTTGGCCTGGGCGTGGCGGTTGATCACCGAGAGGAGATCCTGATTGCGCTCTTCCTTCACTTCCTCACGCAGCTGTGACTCCAAGGTGGCGGCTGGAGTGTCTTTGCGCGGCGAGTAACGGAAGACGAATGCGTTGTCGAACGCGGTCTCGTCGGCCAGCGCACGGGTTGCGGCATAGTCCGCTTCGGTCTCGCCCGGAAACCCGACGATGATGTCGGTGGTGATGGCGATGTCCGGGCAATTCGCGCGGAGCTTGGCCACGAGCGTGCGGAATTTGCCCGCAGTGTATCCGCGGTGCATGGCCTTGAGGATGCGGTCGCAGCCGGACTGGAGGGGCAGGTGCACGTGTTCGGCCAGCTTGGGGAGGCGGCCGAAACAATCGACGAGGTCGTCGCGGAAACCGATCGGGTGCGGCGAGGTGAAGCGCAGACGCTCGAGGCCTTCGACTTCATGGACGGCTTCGATCAATTGCACGAAAGGGCTGCGTCCTCCGATTTTGGGGAACTCGTGGCGTCCGTAGAGATTGACGATTTGCCCGAGCAAGGTGACTTCCTTGCAGCCGCGTTCGACCAGTTCGCGCACTTCGCCTACGATGCTGCCGATGCGGCGGCTGCGTTCGGCGCCGCGCGTGTCGGGCACGATGCAGAAAGTGCAGCGCATGTTGCACCCCTGCATGATGGAGACGAACGCGCTGGGCTGGACGGTGGCGTGGTCGCGGATGGTTTCCTGCGAGCCGGCTTCCTCTTCGGTATCGACGATGGAGAGGCGAAGGTCGTCCATGGCCGGCTCGTGCGCCAGCTTGCGGCGGAGGATGGCGTCCACATGGTCGGCCACGCGGTGGAACTTTTGCGTGCCGACGACCAGGTCGAGGTGGGGTATTTCGGAAAGCAGGGACGCGCCGCGGCTTTGGGCCATGCAGCCGAGAAAACCGTAGACGGTGTGAGGGCGCTTTTTTTGCAGGCGTCCAAGCAGGCCCATTTTGCCGAGCGCTTTCTGCTCTGCCATGTCGCGCACGCTGCAGGTGTTGAGCAGAACGACGTCCGCTTGGTCCGCATCGACCGTCATTTCGTAACCCCGGGCCACCAGCATCTGCGCTACTTGCTCCGAGTCGCGCTCGTTCATCTGGCATCCGTAGGTCTTGAGAAACACCTTGGGCATGGCGGCCAAGGGTAGGCCCGGGGCGCGGCCACTTCCAGCGCGGCTTGCATTTTGCCTGGCCCTGGCGGCACATAGATCCATGGCCACGCCCGCCGAATTGGGATTCCGCATGCCGGCCGAATGGGAGTCGCACGAGGCCGTGTGGTTTTCCTGGCCGCATCCGGATACGGACAGTTTTCCCGGGGCTTACGAACGCATGCCGCCCGCCTTCGGGGCGCTGGTCCGCGCGGCGGCGGAATTCGAACCGGTGCGCCTGAACGTGCGCAACGCCGCGGAAGAAGCCGAAGCCCGGCGCCACATCGGCAAGTGCGACGACGTGCAGTTTTTCCCGATCGACTCCAACGAGCCCTGGTGCCGTGACCACGGGCCGATTTTTTTGGTCAATGACCGCACGGGCGAGGTGGCGGTGGCCGACTTCGAATTCAACTCGTGGGGCCGGAAATTGCCGCGTTGGGAACTCGACCGGCTCGTGCCCGAGGCGGTCGCACGGCACCTCGGGCTGCGGCATCTCGCCTGTCCGATGATTCTGGAGGGCGGTTCGATCGATGTGAACGGATCCGGATCCGTATTGACCACGCGCAGTTGCCTGCTCAATCCGAACCGGAATCCGTCCATGTCGCCGCCCCAAATCGAACAAAACCTGCGCGAGTGGCTCGGGGTGCGCAATATCCTCTGGCTCGGCGACGGCATCGAGGGCGACGACACCGACGGGCACATCGACGATCTGACGCGTTTTGTCGGCAAATCGCGGGTGGTCACGGTGGTCGAGGACCATCCCGACGATCCCAACACCGCGATCCTTGCGGAAAACCTCGCCGCCTTGCGGGCCTTGTGCGACGAGGACGGCAACCCGCTCGACATCGTGACCTTGCCCATGCCGGAGAAGCGGCGCGATTGGCGGGGGCACCGTCTGCCGTCCAGCTACGCCAATTTTCTCATCCTCAATGGTGGGGTCCTCGTTCCTTCCTTCGACGACCCGCGCGATGGCGAGGCGGTGCGCGTCCTCGGTTCGGTGTTTCCGGGCCGGCGCATTGTGCCGGTCGACTGCAGCGATCTGATCATCGGATTGGGTTCAGTCCACTGTTTGAGCCAGCAGCAACCGGCCCCGCCTCGCACTTGACTCGTGCCGCGGCCCCGCGCATCCTCATCACCCCGCAACCAAACCAAGGAGTTCACTGTGGACCTGAAAGAAATCAAAGCGCTCATCGATTTGATGCAGAAAAATGGCCTCACCGCCTTCGAGATGGAGAGGGACGGCTTCCGCATCGCCCTGGCCAAAGAAGCGGGCCACGCACCGGCCATGACATATGCCGCGCCGCCCGCTGCTCCGGTTGCCGCGGTGCCGGCACCTGCGACCGCTCCGGCCGAAACCGCCCCGGCTTCGGGTAAGGAAATTCCTTCGCCGATGGTCGGCACGTTCTATTCGTTTCCGTCCCCCGAATCCCCGCCGTTCGTCAAGGTCGGCCAAAAAGTCACGGCCGATACTGTGGTCTGCATCATCGAGGCCATGAAAGTGATGAACGAGATCAAAGCCGAGGTCTCGGGCACGATCACCGAAATGGCTGCCGAGAACGGACAGCCCGTCCAGTTCGGGCAAGCCCTTTTCCGCTACAATTAGGCGGCTCCCGCGCGGCGGACCGGAAATGATCAAGCGTCTCCTCATTGCCAACCGCGGCGAGATCGCCCTGCGCATCATCCGCGCCTGTAAGGAACTGGGCATCCGCAGCATCGCGGTCTACTCCGAGGCCGACGTCCAGTCGCTTCACGTCCAACTCGCCGACGAAGCGATCTGCATCGGCCCCGCGCCGAGTCCGCAGAGTTACCTCAAAATCGACCGCATCATCAGCGCGGCGGAAATCGCCGACGCCGACGCCATCCATCCCGGCTACGGTTTTCTCGCGGAGAACGCCCACTTCGCTGAGGTCTGCGCCAGTTGCAAACTCAAATTCGTCGGGCCGTCCCCCGAGGCCATCCGTCTGATGGGCGACAAAAACATGGCGCGCCAGCAGGCCATCAAGGCCGGCGTGCCCGTGACGCCCGGCAGCGACGGTATCGTCGAGACCGAAGGCGAGGCGCTGCGTGTCGCGCGCAAAATCGGGTTCCCCGTGATGGTCAAAGCCGTGGCCGGTGGCGGCGGCCGCGGCATGCGGATCGCGCACAACGAAGTCACCCTGGTCAAAGGTTTCCACAGCGCGCGCACCGAAGCGGACAAGGCGTTCGGCAATCCGGCGGTCTACATCGAGAAATTCATGCTGAACCCGCACCACATCGAGTTCCAGCTCATCGCCGACAACCAAGGCAATGTCGTCCATCTCGGCGAGCGCGACTGCTCCGTGCAGCGGCGCAACCAGAAGATCATCGAGGAATGTCCGTCGCCCATCATGACGGACAAATTGCGCAAGAAAATGGGCGAGGCGTCCGTGGCCCTGGCCAAGGCGGTCAATTACGAGAATGCCGGCACCATCGAGTTCCTCGTCGACGAGGAACGCAATTTCTACTTCATGGAGATGAACACGCGCATCCAGGTCGAGCACCCGATCACCGAGGAGGTTTACGGTGTCGACCTGGTCAAGCAGCAGTTGCAGATCGCCTCCGGCCAGCCGCTTTCCCATCACGTGCTCAACGCCGTCCCACGCCACCACTCGATCGAGTGCCGTATCAACGCGGAGGACCCGGAGAACAATTTCATGCCCAGCCCGGGGACGATCGAGCTTTACTACGCGCCGGGCGGACGCGGGGTGCGCATCGACTCGCACGCGTATGCCGGCTACCCGATCCCGCCGAACTACGATTCGATGATCTCCAAGCTCATCGTCCATGCTTCGACCCGCGAACAGGCCATCACCCGCATGCGCCGCGCGTTGGGCGAATACATGATCACTGGGATCAAGACGACCATTCCGCTGCAGCTTGAGGTCATGCAGAACAAGGATTTCATGGCCGGAAAATACGACACCGGTTTTCTCGAGCGCATGCTCGCGGAGCGCGGCGCACCCAAGAAAAAGTGAGCGCGCTGGCGGACGCCCGCCTCTACGGGATCGTCGATCTCGGCTACGTCGCGGCCGAATCCGCGGCTCTCGCCGCGGAAAAACTCCTCGAGGGCGGCGTCGATGTCCTGCAACTCCGCGCGAAGAATTTGCCGAAATCGATCATTGCTGCGCTCGCGGAGGAAATTCACGCGTTGACCTCGCCCCTCGGCGTTCCGCTCATCCTCAACGATTATCCCGAGTTGCTCCGCGACGTGCCGGCCGAGGGTGCGCACGTCGGTCAGGATGATCTCTCCGTGGCCGAAGCCCGCGCCGCCGCCGGTCGCCCGGTTCTGATCGGAAAATCGACCCACAGCCTGATTCAGGCGCGGGCCGCCGCGGAGGAAGGGGCGGACTACATCGGCTTTGGCCCGCTCTTCGCCACCCCGACCAAGCCCGGCCGTCCGGCCATCGGGTTGCAAGACATCGCCGCGGCGCATGAGGAGGTTTGCCTTCCCATCTTCTGCATCGGTGGGATCAAGAAGGAAAACCTCCCCGAAGTGATCGCCGCGGGCGCCCGGCGTGTGGTCATTGTCTCCGGGTGGTTGCAGGCCGGCGATATCGCGGACGCGGTGCGGGCGACTCGGACTACCCTTTGGAAATTGTAGCGGCGGACCCAGTCCGCTGCTACCAATGGGGGACGAACCAATGAAAGTCGTCCTCTCCTCCGAAGTCACCGCTGCGCTGGCTGCGAAGAAGCCTGTCGTTGCTCTTGAATCGACGATCATCGCCCATGGCATGGCTTACCCGGCGAATGTGGAAACTGCGCTGGCGGTCGAGCAAGTGGTGCGCGATCACGGCGCTGTTCCGGCGACCATCGCGGTCATCGGCGGGAGACTCAAAGCGGGACTGACCCGCGAGGAGATCGAACGCTTCGGGCAAGAAGGGCCGGGTATCATGAAGGTCTCGGTGCGGGATTTGCCCTTTGTGGCCGGACGCGGACTCGATGGCGCCACCACCGTGGCCGCCACGATGCGAATTGCCGGCATGTCAGGCATCTTTGTTTTCGCCACCGGCGGCATGGGAGGTGTCCATCGCGGAGCGGGGAAAACATTTGATGTTTCGGCCGACCTCACCGAGATGACACGGAGTAGTGTCGCGTTGGTCACGGCGGGGGCAAAGGCGATTCTGGATTTGCCTCTGACGCTCGAGCGGTTGGAAACTGACGGCGTGCCGGTCATTGGCTACCGCACGGGGGAATTCCCCGCGTTTTACTCGCGCTCGAGCGGATTGAAGGTGCCGATGCGGGCGGATTCGGCGTCGGAGGTTGCCGAGATCATGCGGTCGAAGTGGGAGTTGGATTTGCCGGGCGCGGTCATCGTGGCCAATCCGATTCCGGAAGAAGACGAGATCCCGGCGTCGGAAATCGAGCCGGTCATCGTGGCGGCGCTGGCCGAGGCGCAGCGTTTGGGCATTTTTGGCAAAGAAGTAACGCCGTTCCTCCTCGGGGAGATCGTCAAAGCGACGAAGGGGCGTTCCTTGCAGGCGAATGTCGCGCTGGTGAAGAACAATGCCAAGGTGGCCGCGGAGATCGCGGTGGCTTTCGCGCAGGCTTAGCGCCGCGGATCGAGCGTGTCGCGCAGGCGATCACCGAGGTAATTCAAGGCCAGCAGGGTGGCGGACATGGTGGCGGCGGGGAAAAGGAGGAGCCACCAGTAGATCTTGAGCGGATTAATCGACTGCGCGCCTTCGGCCAGCAGCGAGCCCCAGCTGGCCTGTGGCGGCTGGATGCCGAGGCCGAGGAAGCTGAGAAAGGATTCGTCAAGAATGACGGCGGGCACCGTGAGGGTGAGGTAGACGATGACGATGGGCAGGATATTCGGGAGCAGATGACGGAGGATAATCTTGGTGTGCGATTGACCGAGGACCTGCGCGGCATGGATGAAGGAGCGCTCCTTGAGGGCGAGGACTTGTCCGCGGACGATGCGGGCCATGGTCAGCCATTCGATCAAGCCCAGCGTGATGACAAGAATGACGATGCGCGAGTAGCCGACCAGCCACTGCCAGTCCATGCTTGCGGCAAAATCGCGGACGTGGCCGTCGAAGGCATTGATGAAAATGAGGATGAAGATGAGCCGGGGAACGGAATACATGATGTCGACGAGTCGCATCATGAGGTTGTCGACTTTGCCGCCGGCGTATCCCGCGATCAGGCCGAAGGCGGTGCCGATGAAGAGGCTGACGGCAGCGCCGGCGAGTCCAACGACGAGCGAAATGCGGGCGCCGAGTAGGACGCGGTAGAGCACGTCGCGACCGTTGAGATCGGTGCCGAACGGGTGCGCCCAAGAGGGAGGGGCGTATTGGAGTGGTCCGGGTTCGCGGTAGCTTTCGGGGAAGAGTTCGGGTCCGATGGCCGCCGCGGCGGCTACGAGGATGAGGACGCCAAGGCAAACCTTCGCGGCAGGGCGGCGCAGGATGCGGGCGGCGGATCCGGGCTCAAGCATGGAACAAACGGACGGGCTTCAACGAAGAGTTCAGGGCTTCTCCGCCACGATTTTCCCTTCGCGAACGACATAGAGTGGCGTTCCGTAGGCCTTCGCGGTGCGGCGCGCTTGTTTGCCTGCCCTCTGCAGGGCAGCGGAGGCGGCGCGGCTCAGCGGGTTGGCCGTGGGTTTTGTGCGATGTTTTGGTTTCATGGATGTTGCTCGAGGAGACGCGGTGTGGGTCCGGAGTTGTCAAAGACGGTCCAACGATCCGCCAATGGCCGGTAGAGTATCTGGAAATTGCGCCAACTGCGTGTGAATCTTCGCTCGACGTCTTTTCTCGGCACGTTGTGTCCTCCCTGCTTGACCCGAGCGGCGATGCGGCGCCGGGCCAATTCCGGAGAGGCAATCTGCAGATACACAATCTCGAGGCGGTAACCTTTCGACTTCAAGGCACGCAAAATCCGCTCGTAGCCGACTCCACTCAAGGTTGTCTCGAAGGCAAAATCCCGACGTTCTCGCGCCAGCCGACGCCATTCGGCCAAAACAAGTCTGCCAGCAGCTCTGGCCGCCAGCTCCGGACGCAAAGGCGAAAGTCCACCCGCGACCAGATCTGCATTGACGAAGTGAATGATGCCATGGTGAGCGGGCAAGAACTCGCGGGCGAAAGTTGTTTTTCCGGCTCCGTTTGGTCCGGCGACGACAACGCAAAGAGGGGGAAGTTTTTTAGGCATCGACGCGGATTCGGCGGTCGAGAAGTGCGTAGCTGGCATCGACCAGGAGGTTGAAGACGATGAGGAGGGCGCAGTAGATGATGACCACGCCGCCGAGGAGGAACCCGTCGCGGTTGAGGACGGAGTTGACGAAAAACCCGCCGGCGCCGGGGATGTTGAAGACGGTTTCGACGACGATGGAGCCGGTGAGGAGGTGGGCGGCGAGGGGTCCGAGGTAGGTAACCACGGGGAGGATGGCGACGCGCAGGGCGTGTTTGTAGACGACGGTGCGATCGGGGAGGCCTTTGGCGCGGGCGGTGCGGACAAAATCCTGGTTGAGCACTTCGAGCAGACTGGTGCGCATGAGGCGCGCGATGACGGCGGCGAAGGGCAAGGCGAGGGTGAGGGCGGGGAGGATGAGTTGGGCGGGCGAGCCCCAACCGCCGACGGGGAGCCATTTGAGCCAGAGACCGAAGACGAGGATAAGGAGGGGTCCTATGACAAACATCGGGATGGAAAGTCCGAGCAGGGCGCCGCCCATGGCGAGGCGGTCGGCCGCGGTGTCGCGTCGCACGGCGGCGAAGGTGCCGAGCCAGATGCCGCCGGCGGTGGCGAGGAGGAAGGCGAGGCCCCCGAGGGCGAGGGTGACGGGGAGGGTTTGGGCGAGGATTTCGTTGACGCTGCGGTTGCGGTATTTGGTGGAGAGCCGCAGGTCGCCGCGGACGACATCGGCGAGGTAGCCGGTGAACTGGGACCAGAGGGGTCCGTCGAGTTGGTATTTGGCGAGGAGCTGGGCCTCGATGGCGGGGGGGATTTTGCGCTCGCGGTCGAAGGGGCCGCCGGGGGCGAGGCGGACGAGGAAAAAGGTGATGCTGACCACGCAGAAGAGGACGAAAAAGAGCGCGGGGAGGCGGCGGATGATCAGCTGGAGCACGCGGGGAGGGTAGGAAAGGGGGTGGAGGGCGGAAAGAAGAACCGGATGGGCGTTCGCGATGGGACGGGGTTGACAAGTCCCGATGTAAAACTTAGTTTAACATAATGGTTAAGACCATCACCAAAGTCGGCAACTCGCATGGGGTCATTTTTGACGCCGCGCTGATGGATCTCGCGCACCTCAAGGCGGGGGACCAGGTGAATATCGAGGTGCATGCGGGTGGTACGATGACGCTGACCCCGTTGCAATCGACGACGATTGGTGCGGAGCGTGCAGCGGAAGGGGCGAAGCGGTTGATCCGGAAAAATGCCGAACTCTTCCGCCGGTTGTCGTGAGCGGTCCGCTCGTTCATCCGGACGTTGCTGCGGTCAAAGTCATCCATGCTGAAGTGTTGGCGGCGCATGGCGGTTCAGCGGGGATTCGCGACGAAGCGCTTTTGGAGTCCGCGATCAACGCGCCGCAAGCCAGCATGATGGGACGGCCGGTCTTCGAGGATCCTGTTGAAATGGCGTCGGCCTATCTTTTCTACTTGTGCCGTAATCATCCTTTCATTGACGGCAACAAGCGCACGGCGCTGGCTACGTGTTTGGTTTTTCTGAGCGAGAACGGACTTTTGCCGGACGAGAAACTCGAGACCGACGCGTGGGAAGCGTTCACGCTTGAGGTGGCTTCCAGTGCGCTGAATCGCGAACAGGCGACGGAGCGTTTGCGGGAGTTGCTGGGAATGTAGCGTTGCCGTCTGCGGCAACGGATCGAATGGAAACGGCCGGCGGCGGGGACGCCGCCGCTACAAAGAGAAGCATGCGCCTAGGCGGCGTGCATGTAGGGGAGTTTGGTGGCGGTGGACTTGACCGCGTCGAGGCCTTCGAGGAGGTCGGCGATGGCGTCCCATTTGCCGTCGACCAATGCTTCTTTGGCGTGGTCGGGGAGTTTGGCGGGGAAGCTGATGTCGGCCATGCTGACTTGGCCGTTGGGGATATCGATGTTGATTTCGGTTTGCGGGGCTTCATCGATCAAGGCGGCGAGGGCGCGGATGTCGCGTCCGTCCATGACGAGGCAGGGCATGCCGAGGGTGATGGAGTTACCGAAGAAAATTTCGGCGAAGCTTTCGGCGATGATGGCGCGGAAGCCGTGACGGTAGAGGGCTTGCGGGGCGTGCTCGCGGGAGCTGCCGCAGCCGAAATGGCGTCCGGCGAGGAGAATGCTGGCGCCGGCATATTTGGGGTCGTTGACGGGGTGGGGCTTGGGCTGGCCGTCGGCGTCGAAACGTTCGTCATAGAACGCGTATTGGCCGAGTCCGTCGAAGGTGACGCACTTCATATAACGGGCGGGTATGATGCGGTCGGTATCGACGTCGTCGCCGGGGATGTAGACGCCGGTGCCGGCGAGTTGGGAGATTTTGGGTAAGGACATGGGAAGTGACGGGTGACTTGTGATGAGTTGATCAGCTGAGGCCGAAGACTTCGCGGGCGTCGCTGATTTCGCCGGTGACGGCGGCGGCGGCGACCATGAGGGGGCTCATGAGGACGGTGCGTCCGGTGGGGCTGCCTTGGCGGCCTTTGAAGTTGCGGTTGCTGGAGCTGGCGCAGAGTTGGTCGCCGATGAGTTTGTCGGGGTTCATGCCGAGGCACATGGAACAGCCGGCGCCGCGCCATTCGAAGCCGGCGTTGCGGAAGATGTCGGCCAGGCCGAGGGATTCGGCGATGGCGGCGACGCCTTGGGAGCCGGGGACGACGATGGCTTTGACCCCGGATTTGATTTTTTTGCCTTCGAGATATTTGGCCACTTCCTGCAGGTCGCTGAGGCGGGCGTTGGTGCAGGAGCCGAGGAAGGCGACGTCGACTTTGGTGCCTTTGATCGGCTGGCCGGGGCGCAGTTTCATGTGCGCGTAGGCTTCCTCGGCGGTGGAGCGGTCTTTCTCCTGCAACTCGGCCGGGGTGGGAATTTTTTCGTCGATGAAGATGGCTTGTCCGGGATTGATCCCCCAGGTGACGGTCGGGCCGATGTCGGCGGCGTCGTATTTGACGATGTCGTCGTAGTGGGCGTCGGGGTCGCTGGCGAAGGATTTCCAGCGGGCCACGGCGGCGTCGAAGTCGGCTTGCGGCGGGGCGTAGGGGCGTCCGCGCAGGTAATCGAAGGTGGTCTGGTCGGGATTGACATAACCGACGCGGGCGCCGCCCTCGATCGACATGTTGCAGACGGTCATGCGTTCTTCCTGGGTGAAGTTATCGAAGGTCGAGCCGGCGTATTCGTAGGCGTAGCCGAGGCCGCCATTGACGCCGAGTTGGCGGATGATGTGGAGGATGACGTCTTTGGCATAGACGCCGGGGGCGAGTTTCCCATTGACCTCGATGCGGCGGACTTTGGGTTTTTGCAGCGCCATGGTTTGGGTGGCGAGGACGTCGCGGACCTGGCTGGTGCCGATGCCGAAGGCGATGGCGCCGAAGGCGCCGTGGGTGGAGGTGTGGGAGTCACCGCAGGCGATGGTGGTGCCGGGCTGGGTGATGCCTTGTTCGGGGCCGACGATGTGGACGATGCCCTGTTGGCCGCTGGCGATATCGAAAAATTTGATGCCGGACTCGTCGCAGTTTTTGCGGAGTTCTTTGATCATGGCGTCGGCGAGGGCGTCGGAGAATGGTTCCTCGCGTTCGTCGGTGGGGACGATGTGGTCGACGGTGGCGAAGGTGCGGTGCGGGTAAAGGACCTTGAGGCCGAGGTCGCGGAGCATGCCGAAGGCCTGCGGGCTGGTCACCTCGTGGATGAGGTGCGTGCCGATGAGGAGCTGGGTCATGCCATTGGGCAACTCGCGCACGGTGTGCGCTTCCCAGACTTTGTCGAACAAGGTTTTACCCATAAGAGAATCTCAGAGAATAGCGTGCGGGCGGGGTCGCGGCAAGCGTGCGGAGGCTTGAAGTCCCTCCAGCGGACAGAGATGCTGCGAAGCCATGGAAGCAGTCGAAGCAACGGTCAGTCCCGCCGCGGCGGATGCAGACTACGCCCAATTCGCCCAGCGGAACCTGGACAAGCTGTCATGGCTTTATCCGCTGGTGAACAACAAGCTCGGCGCGTTGCTGCATCTCCAGTTGCGCCACGACCAGTTGTTTTTCATGAAGGACGGGCAGGCGGTCGATGAAATCGGTTACGGCGACAACGGGAAGCGTTTCCACGAGCGAGACTTCGGGAAGGTGATGAAGACGCCCCAGGACATCACGGCGCAGGGATATTGGTTCGTCGAACCGCGTTTCAATGCCAAGGCGGCCTACGGGGCGCTCGGCGAGGTGCAGGACGGCGCGTATTACTCGCTCTTCAGTAACCAGTGCCAGGACTGGGCCAATCGCGTGCGGACCAAGACGGAGCAGATCGAGAAAGCGCGCCATCTCGAGCCGCCGCCCGGTCGCGAGTCCTATGGCGCGCTTTATCACGAGGTCGCCCCGACGGTGCCGGCGGCGTGGTATTTCGGGATGATCGCGGTGATTGTCGGCGTCCTCGGGCTGGGCGCACCCTTGGTCACCGGCTTCCACTACCTCAAGCTGGTCGCGCTGCTCCTTTTCGCCATCGGGGCGTCCGACATCATCTACGCGTTTTCCTCGCGCGCTTGGGGCACCTTTGTTTCCACCGTCTTCTTCGGGCTGCTTTCCATGGCGGGCGGCGTGGCAGTGTGGATCAACGACCACTTCCTGCTCAGCAACAGCAATGGCGTGATGGCTATCGCCCTTGCCGTTGTCGGCTTGGCGCGCGTGGGTGTGGCCGTGCGGAGCCGTCCGTTCAGCGCGTGGACCGGCACATTTGTCACCGGTTTTTTGCTCCTGGCCACGGCATGGATCGCGTGGATCCACAAGGAGGGTTCCGCTGCGGCCTGGATGCTTGGCGCGGCTCTCTCGGTGTCCTTCATCTCGGCGGGCGTTTCGACCATCTGGCTGAACTGGCGCCTGCGGTCCGACGGGTGAGGCGGGAGGAAAAATCCGTCGAGGGCGACGACGGGGTCAGGCGGCGAACTTGTCGCGGGTCCGGGTGAAGCGGGCGAGGACGCGGTCGCGGCCGAGGAGTTCGAGAAGATGATACAAACTCGGTCCGACGCTGCGCCCGGTCGTGGCGACTCGCGCGGGGTGGACCAGGGCGGCGGTTTTGATGCCGAGAGTTGCGGCCAAGTCTTTGAAGGCGGACTCGATGCTTTCGGCCGTCCACGGTTCGACGCGGGCGAGGCGGTCGCCGAGGACATGGAGGCCTTCGAGGGCGCCTTCGCTCTGGAGGGCTTTTGTCACCGAGGCCTCGTCGTAGGCGTAGTCGTCGTTGAAGAAAAATTCGATCCAGCCGGGGACATCGGTGAGGTGTTTGACCTTTTCTTTGACCAGGGCGAGGGCGGGGAGGAGGGCGTCGCGCGTGCCGTAGGCGATGCCGGCGCGCTCGATGAAGGGAAGGCTCAGGTCGGCGAAGCGCTCGAGCGGCATGTGGATGAGGTATTGGCTGTTCATCCAAAAACATTTGTCGAGGTCGAAGCCGGCACTGCGGCGGTTGATGTTTTTGAGTTCGAAAATTTTGACGATTTCCCCGATGGGCAGGATCTCGCGGTTGTCTTTGGGCGACCAACCGAGGAGGCAGAGGTAGTTGCGCACCGCTTCGGGGGCGTAGCCCTGCTCGATGTAGCCCTGCACGCTGGCCCCCTTGTCGCGCTTGCTCATTTTGGTGCCGTCCGGGTTGAGGATGAGCGGGATGTGGGCGAAGCGCGGCGGTTCGGCGCCGAACGCTTTGTAGAGTTCGATGTGCTTGGGGGTGTTCGAGAGGTGGTCTTCGCCGCGGATCACGTCGGTGATCTTCATCTCGATGTCGTCGACCACGTTGACGAAGTGGAAGATCCACGAGCCGTCCGGACGGCGCACGGTCATGTCGGGGTGGGTGCCGGGATTGGAGAGATCGAAGGGGATGGAGCCGCAGACTTCGTCGTGCACGGTGACCGTTTCGCGGGGTGACCGGAAGCGCAGGGCCCCGGCGTCCTCGTAGATCATGCCTTTGTCCTGGAGTATTTTCAGATACCGCTCGTAGGCCGGTCCGCGTTCACTCTGGTAATAAGGGCCGAAGTCGCCGCCTTTTTCCGCGCCCTCGTCCCAGTCGAGCCCGAGCCAGCGGAGTCCGTCATAGATGGCGCGGACCGCCTCCTCGTTGTGGCGTTCCCGGTCGGTGTCCTCGATGCGCAGGACAAAAGTGCCCCCGGTGTGGCGGGCATGGAGCCAGTTGAAGAGGGCGGTGCGGGCGCCGCCAACGTGGAGGAAGCCGGTGGGCGAGGGGGCGAAGCGGACGCGGACGGGAGTGGACATGAACGGCGCGGTCAGTTCCGGTTTCCGATTTGCCGCATGGCCGGGATGCCGTATTCGGCTTTGATGCGTTCCTCGGCCTGTTTGCTGCCCTCCACGTCGAGAATGACCAGCCCCGGGTCCTCCGCGAGTTTGATGCGATGGAATTTGTCCGTCGGGCTGTCCGCCGCCTTGGCCAAGTCTTCCAGGCCGCGGATGGGCTGGCCGTTGAATTCCTCGACGATTTCGTAGCTCAGGCCCTCGTAGCCGAGGGTGCCGGGCACGGGCAGAACGGAACTGACGAAAACGATGCGGCCGCGGTCGTCCGGCAACTCGCTTTGGTAGCGGTCGAGATAGACCAGTTTCAGCGGCGCCTCATTGGCCCAGCGCGGGCCCCATTCGCGGAGGAACTGACGCGACAGTTCCGAGAAGACGAGGCCGCCGACAATGACATAATCCGGCGCGGCGTCGAAGAGGTAAGGTTGGCTCGTCATGCTCGACCGGTCGCGCGGGACGAGTGTGCCCTCGAGGGTCGTTTCTTCTCCGTCGCGCCAGACGACGATGGGGATGGTCTTGCCCGGTTGCAGCGCCGTGGAGATGTAGTGGGCGAGCGAGATCTTGCCGAAGCGTCCGTCCTCGTAATTGCCGTCCTGGTCGATGGCGCGTCCGTCGACTTGGAGCAGGACATCGCCGACTTTGACGCCGGCCGTCTCGGCCGGGGAACCGGGCAGAACCTTGGTGATGTAGGCGCCGCCTTTGCCGTTGGGCAGTTTGGCGTAGGCGCGCAGCTGCGGATCGCGGGTGTCGGCGAAGGTCAGACCGGCGCGCGGGAATCCGGCGTAGGGTTCGGTCCCGGCGGCCTGGAGGAATTGGTTGATAACCGGCGAGGGGACGAGGTCGCCGGTCTGGGTGCGGGGATCGTAGCGCATGACGAGTCCGACCAAACGGCCGTCCTTGAATGCCGGCACGGTGAAACTGTTTTCGCGTTGCTGCAGCGGGAAGCTCAACTTGTAGACGAGAAACGCGTTTTCATCGACGGGGTAAGGCCCGACCTCGATGGTGGTTATCGTCGCGGGCGTGCGCAGCGGGGCGCCGGTCGGTTCGATCTGGATAACCTCGACGCGATCGCCCACGGAGACCGACTCGTCGAGGCGCGCGCCGGGAATACTCTGCAGGAAGTCGGCGGCGGGGGCGCGGAGCAGGGCGAGGTTGGCGTCATAGTCGACGACTTCGACCTCGGCCGCAGCCTTCAGTGCGGTCTCGGGCTTCTCCAGTTCCACGTAGGTGTGGTCGGTCACGAGTTGCGCGGTGACGAGGATACGGCCGTCCATCAGCACGACGCCCAGACCCTGCCGCAGGGTGGGAGTGTTCTTGCGCCACGGCTGGCTGAAGTTGAAGGATTGGGAGGCCACGTTGACCCGGACCACGGGAAGTTGTCCGTTCGCCTCCGGTGCCTTGAGCGGAGTGGCGGCAGGCTCGGGCGTGGCGGCCGGCGCGGCGGGTTCGGCCGGCGCGGCGGCGGCAGGAGTCGGGGAGGGGCTGGCGGCGGGCAAGTATTGCCGCAGGGTTTCCATCGCCGTGGCGTTGCAGGTCAGGGCTGCGGCGGCAAGGACGGGAAGCAGGAAGCGGAACGGGCGCATGGGTCAGAGGTTCTGTTCGCTGATCACGCGGTAGCGCGTCTTGATGCGTTCGCCGGCCTCGGCGAGGGTGGAGCGGTCGAGAATGATGGGGCGGCCTTCACCCAGAAGTGCGATGACATGGAATTCGCCCGGTGTGGCGAAGGCTGCGGCGACATCCTGGAGGGAGCGGATGTCCTTGCCGTTGATCTTGTCCACGATGGAGCCCTTGAACGGCTCGACGTAGGTGTTGACGGGGTCCTTGAGGACATCGCTCAGGACGACGACTTCCGGGTGTTCGCGGTAAAGGTGATCGGTGACATAGTAGTCGAAGAAATAGCGCAGACGTGTGTCGACTTTCTTTTGCGGATCATTGCGCTGGGCGTCGAGGAAGTCGCGGTTGAGGGATTGGAAGAGGAGGCCGCCGACGAGGACGAAGCGCGGGCGGCGGTCGTAGGCGCGGCCCTGCATTTCGAAGGGCCACGGCCGGTCCAGTTCGAGGATGGTCTTGTCTTTCGCACCGTCGCGGAGGATCTCCAGTTCCACGGTGTCGCCCTTGAACTTGCGTTCGAAAATCTCGGCCATCTCGACGCGCTCGCCGTCGAGTTCGATTTTGCCGTCGGCGAAGACCTTGCGGCCGTCGACCGCGAGGATGACGTCCCCGCTTTGCAATTTCCCGTCCGAAGAGCCGCCGTCGAAGATACTGCCGACGAGCACGCCGGTGTCTTCGTCTTCCAGTCCGAGGGCTTCGCGTTGGGCCGGGTTGAGCAGCGGGAAGTAAGTCGCGGCGAGGTCCATGTAGCGGTCGTAGGAACCGTCCTCGACGTCCTTGAGAAAGCGGCGCACCACCGGGGTGGGAATCATGTAGCCGACATTCTGGGCGACGGCGCCGCTGTAGCCTTGGAAGGCGACGCCGACGACCTTGCCGTCCTGCATGACGGGACCGCCGCTGTTGCCGGGGTTGATCGCCGCGTCGATCTGGATGGTGAGGTGGCTATCGACTTCGGAGTGGCTGTAGGGTTGGAAGTCGATGCGCGAGACGATGCCGCGGGTCACGGAGAGGCGGTCGCCCCCGATGGGGTAACCGTAGGCGATGACGGTCGATTCCAGTTCAGGGATGCCGCCGAAATCGAGCGGCTTGGTTCCCTCGAAAAATGTTTCGTCGTAGACCTCGAGCAGGGCGAGGTCGCAGTCGTGCGCCACGTGGAGCACGCGGGCCTCCCACGGGGTCGGATCGCCTTCTTTGGCCACGGTGATGAAGGTGGCGTTGCCGACCACGTGGGCGTTGGTCATGATCCGCCTCCCGGAAATGACAAAGCCGGCGCCGACGCCGCTGACCACGCTGCCCGGATTCCAGGGAACGGTGTAGTCGGGTTGCTGCGAGGTCGTGGAGATACGCACCATACCGGCCGACGGTTCCGGAGCGGCGGCGGCCGCGGCCAAAGCAAGCGACGAGAGCAGGCAGAATCGGAAAAGTTGCAGCATGGGAGGGCAAAGAGTAACCGCGGCGCGCGGTTTGGCAAACTGGGAAACGTCCGTGTCGCGGCTGGCCAAACGCCGGACAGGACTTAATTTGGATCGATCCATGAACCCGTCCAGCAGCCAAGAGAGCCTGTTGCAACCCGCGATGGTCGCCGAGTTGTCGCGGCGCGCCTCGGCGCCGGCCCGGGCGATCGAGGAGGCGCGCGTTCTCCTCGACGGCCAGCAGGCGTTCCCGGTTATGCTGGAATTGATCCGGTCGGCGCAGAGATCGGTTTGGTTCGAGAATTTCATCTTCGCCGGAGACGCGACCGGTTTGCGTTTCGCCAAAGTGCTGGGCGAGGCGGCGCGCCGCGGGGTGGAGGTCCGGGTGCTTTACGATCCGGTCGGCACGATGATGGTCAAAGGCGGCTCGATTGCTTCCGCCCTGCGGGCTGAGCGGGTGGACAGCCGCCCGTTTCGTCCGGTCTCTTTGCTCGCCCCCTGGACGTGGCCGCGTCTGCGCCACCGCGACCACCGCAAAACTCTCGTCATTGACGGGGAGACCGCGGTGGTCGGCGGACTTTGCGTCAGCAACAACTGGGCCGGCCATGACGATGGCGGGCAGAATTGGCGCGACACGGCGCTTCTCGTGCGGGGTCCGGTCGCGGGTGATGTGGCCGTCGCTTTCGAATCGATGTGGCGACGCGCGGTCATGGAGGAAGTGCCGGTGCCGTCGGTGTTCACCGAGGCGCCGGAAATTCCGTGCGCCCTCGTGGCCGCCGATCAACCCGGCGCGCTGCATGTCGCTTACGTTTACATGTGGCTCGCAGCCCACGCGCAGCGGAGCCTGCATATCACGGACGCCTATCTCGTCACTCCCGAACCGGTCGTGGCGGCTTTCGAAGCGGCGGCGCGGCGCGGGGTGGACGTGCGATTCCTGCTACCCGGCAACAACAACCACCCCGTGGCCGCGGCCTCGGCCCGCCGGCGCTATGCGCGTTTGCTCGCGGCCGGGGCGCGCATTTACGAGTGGCGCGGCATGATGGTGCACGCCAAGACGGTCGTGGCCGACGGCGAGATTTCCATCGTCGGATCGAGCAACCTCGACCCGCTCTCCATGACCCGGAACTACGAGCTGAATCTGCTGGTGGCCGATGTGCGCACGGGCGGGGCGATGGCGGAAATGTTCGAACGCGATCTCCGCGGGGCGCGGGAGATCCATGCCGCGGATTGGGCCAAGCGACCCTTGTGGCAACGCGCGGTGGAATCCATGGTGTCGGTCTTCGATGGGAACCTCTGAGGGGGTGGACCCGGGCTCCGGGCGGAGCGAATGGTTACCGCCAAGGCGGGGTTGCCGGGCGGGTCATCGTGGCCTAGATTCCACCTTGGCGGGTGGCCGGCGGCCGCTGCGCGGTTTTCCCGTGCAGAGGAAAGTCCGGACACCTCGGGGCAGCACGCCGCGCGCA
>JBBECM010000067.1:0-23114 GCA_040881855.1 Chthoniobacterales bacterium
CGCCGTCGACCTGAGCAGCCTCTACGTCGACATCACCAAGGACCGCATGTATTGCGACGCGCCCGACAGTCCGCGACGCCGCGCCACGCAAGCGGCCATGCACGAGATTTTCTCGTCCCTCACCCGCCTCCTCGCCCCCATCCTCGCCTTCACCGCGGAAGAAGCCTGGGGCTACTTCCAACCCGGCACCTCGGTCCATACCCAGCTTTTTCCCGCGAAACGCTCCTCCGATGCCGCGGCCCTCACCGAAGGCGATCGCCTCCTCCAGCTCCGCGCCCTCGTCTCCCAAGCGCTCGAAAAGGCCCGCGCCGAAAAGACCATCAGCAACAACCTCGAAGCCACTGTCACCCTCCAATTGGCCGACGCCGCCGAACTCGAGAGCCTCCGCCCCCGCCTCCCCGAGTTGGAAGAATTTCTTATCCTGAGCGAACTCCGCCTCAAACCCGGCGAGACCGACACCGCCACCCTCACCAAAACCAACGCCGCAAAATGCGAACGCTGCTGGCGCCACCGCGAATCCGTCGGCGGCGATACCGCGCATCCCACTCTGTGCGACCGCTGCGCCGCGGCCATTTCCCGGTAGGGCCCGCTGGCCCAGCGGGCCGCTGCATCCACCATGACCCCGCTCCGCCTCTTCCTCCTGGTCACGATCCCCCTCTTCGTCCTCGACCAGCTGACCAAGTGGGCGACCCTGGAATTCATCCCGCTCCACCACGAGATCCCCATCATTCCGGGCTTCTTCAATCTCGTCCATGTGACCAACACCGGCTCGGCCTTCGGCCTGATGAAAGGCTGGTTCAACTTCCACGTCATCTTCGGCGCGATCATGGCCGTCGTCATGTTCGTCCTCCTCTTCAAAAAATCTTCCGACAAACTCACCCGCCTCGCCTCCGCTCTTATTCTCTCCGGCATCTTCGGCAACGTGACCGACCGCATCCGGTTCGGCCACGTCGTCGACTTTCTTGATTTCTACATCGGCCAACACCACTGGCCCGCCTTCAACATCGCCGACTCGGCCATCGTCATCGCCGTAGGCCTCTTCCTCTGGACTTCGTTCAGAGAACCGACCCCCGCCAAGTAACCGGCCGGCGATCTTGGCTTTGGCTTGCGCAAGCCGTGCCCGGGTGATTTATTGCCTCTTCCTCGCGGGGGTATAGCTCAGTTGGTAGAGCGTCTCGTTCGCAATGAGAAGGCCAGGGGTTCGAATCCCCTTACCTCCAAATCCGCCGAAGGCGGCTCGAAAGCCTTCAGGGGATGAGAACGCAGTTCGACCGGCCTCGTTTTGCGTCAGCAAAACAAATCCGAGGAGCACGAAGTCACCCTCCGGAGGTCGCCGCGGCGACCAATCCCCTTACCTCCAAATCCGCCGAAGGCGGCTCGAAAGCCTTCAGGGGATGAGAACGCAGTTCGACCGGCCTCGTTTTGCGTCAGCAAAACAAATCCGAGGAGCACGAAGTCACCCTCCGGAGGTCGCCGCGGCGACCAATCCCCTTAATTTGATGCCCGCCGTCAGGTGGCTCGAGACCCCGCAGGCAATGACAACGCAAATCAAGCACAACGAAGTCAACCACCACCACCCCGGAGTCGCCGCCGGTCCACGCGCCCGTCAGGGATTCGGATTCGCTTTGATGTACGCGGAAAACCACTTGCCCGTCGGCTCGAGATTGCGCGCTTTGGTCTTCTTGTCGAAAGAGAAGAGGCCGAACTGTCCGTGCCAGCCTTCCTTCCACTCGTAATTGTCGACGAGAGTCCAAGGGAAATATCCGCGCACATCGGCCCCATCGGCCATGGCCCGGCGCATCTGCGCGATGTGCTCGCGCAGGTAGCGGATGCGCTTTTGCTCGCTCTGGGTGCCGAGTCCATTCTCGGTGACAACCATCGGCTTGCCGTAGCGCTTGTGGACCGTGGTCAGCACGTTGTAGAGACCTTCGGGCACGATTTCCCATCCCAACTGCGTGTAGTCGGACGACACTTCTCCGTGCCCGCGCTTGAGGAAACGCATGATGCTGGCGTCCTGCGCGTAGTAGTAGTTGACCCCGATGAGGTCCATGGTGTCGGCCACCATGTCGAGATGGTCGAAATTCTGGCGCTGCACGACATTGTAAACCAGCGCGGTCGGGTCGCCCGGGAAACTCCGCCGCCAATCGGGCAACGAGTAGATGCCCATGACGAGGGCGCCGGGGCGTTCGCGACGGATGATCCCGGCCGCATCGCGGAACATGTCGGCCGCGGAGCGCAGGGCGCGCTTGTATCCGAAGGGATCGAGGAGGCGGCCCGGCGGCCAGTGACCCGCGATCCAGCCGAGGTTGAGCGCCCCGTTTGGTTCGTTCTGCGGAACGTAAATGCGTACGTAGGGCTTCATGGCGCGGACCACACGGGTCACGTGCGCACTCCAGGCTTCACGGGCGTCCGGGTGGAGGAAGTTCACATTGCCCCGGCCCTTCCCTTCGTAGAGCCAGTCGGGGAAAGTGAAGTGCCAGAGCGTGATGACGGGCTCGATGCCCGCGGCGCGCAATTGCCGCGCCATGCCGACATAGCGCGCGAGGGCCTGCTCGTTGATCACGCCGGGTTTCGGTTCGATGCGCGCCCATTCCACGCCGAAACGGAAGTGCGAAACACCGAGTTGGCGCAGCGCTTTGAGATCGAGATCGAAGCGAGTCCAGGAGGACACCGCCTTGTCGCCGCGTGCCGGGGCTTTGCCCTCCCCGGCAAAGACGTCCCAGTCGGTGCGGAAATTCATCGGGTCGTCCGGCGCGAGACCGCGGTCCTCGTTCTGGAAACTGGCCGTCGATGTGCCCCACCAGAATTTCTCCTTGGGCAGCGGCTTGAGCGTGACGGCATTTGCCGGCCGTTCGTATTTCCCCGGGGGGGTGACGCAGCCGGCCAGCGCGGCGAGCGCCACGGCGAGGAGAAAGCGGGGCCCTTGCATCGTGGAAGGCAGATTATTATCCTCTCCGGGTGTTGGCAACACGCCTCATTTTATCCTTCACCTGCCTCCTGACGGTCTCCGCATGGACCGCACCCCGCGGCGGGGAGAGCCCCGATCAGGTCCGCCTGAACGACGGGACCGAACTGCGCGGGCTCATTTTGCAGAACACGCCCGACATGGTCGTCCTCGAGACCGACCAGGGGGAAGCGCGCCTGCCCAAGGAATACATCCGCCGCATTGACGACGCGCCCAACGGCGAGGCGGTATTCGCGGACATCGTGGACAAAGACGACCTGCCCTCGTGGCGTTCCGTGGTCCACGACTTGCGCACCCACGACGGCATCCGCGTCTTCGAGCAGATCCCGCCGACGGCGATCGACAACGGCTTGCTCCGCAATATCCCCTATCTTTCCTTCCGGGCGAACGAGCGGGTCGAATTCAATGTCTACGGCGACCCCGAAAATCCCGTGGCCCTCGAGTTCGGCATCTACGGAGAGCACGGTCCGAAGAGCAAAACGCGCCAGATCTTCCGCGAATTCATCGCGGGCCACCTCGGCGACCGGAACCAGATCCGCGCGCTCTACAGCCTCGCGCCGGACAAGCGCGACCTGCGCGCGGGGAAACTGGCCTTCCGTCTCATCCTCCCGGACGATCCCGACGGTTACGGCGCGACGTGGATCGTCGTCTACCGCCCGGATGGCCTCGCGCGCGCGCGGCGCTCCGACAAGGCCTACGCCGCAATGACACTCCCCTTCGACGCGGTGAACAATCCCGATGGCAGCCTGCGGGCCGACAAAACGGAGGAAAACAACAACTGGCTGCAGGATGCGATGGAAGCGCTGACCGGCAAGGAACCCGAATTGCGCGGATTCTACCGGGACAAAAATGGCGTCTTCCGTGTGCTGACCGCGAAGTAGCGGCGCGCCTCCTGCATGGCTCGGGGCCCGGCTTGCCCTGCGGTGCGGGTGGGAGTTTAGTGCGGTTATATCCGGAGCGCGCCTGATGTTTGTCATTCTTCTCGCCGCCCTGCCGGCGCATCCGTCCTTCGCGCAGCGCTACAAGCCGATCAGCGGGGAGATCATGCCCGACACGTTGGAACTGAGCGCCGGGATGAGAATCAACGGGCTGATCCTGCGCAACAGCGCGCACCGCCTCCTCTTCCAGACGCGGGATGGCAATCGGGAGATTCCCAAGTCGTCCATCCGCCGCATCCACGACGAGATGGAGGGCGAGCTGGTCTTCCCCGAATTGGCGGGCCCGGGCCGGTTGCCCTCGTGGCGCGCCATGATCTTCGACCTGCGGCACCACGCTGCCATCCAAGCACTGCAGCAGATTCCACCGGTCACGATCAAAGAAGGCTACCGGCACAATATGCCGTATCTCTCCTTCCGCGTGAACGAGCAGTCGGCATTCAACGTTTACCGAGACCCGGACGATCCGGTGGCCATCGAGTTCGGCATGTATGACCAACAGCGCAAGAACGCGAAATACCACCGTGCGGTGCGCGAATTTCTCGCCGGACACCTCCAATCGCGCGAGCAGATCGCGGCGCTCTACTCCCTGGCCTTTGCCGGGGAAGACCGGCAAGTAGGCGCACTCGCCATGAAAATCACCCCGCCATCACAGACCCGCGCGCACGGAGGATGGTGGATCAGCGTTTACAATCCCCGCCGCCTGGATCCCGCGAGAGTCGGCGACGCGGCCTATGCGCAGTTGACGCGGCCCTTCGATTTTGCCAATCGCGGGGACGGCCGGCTCTGCGAGGAAAATGTGCAAAAAGAGGCGGACTGGTTGACCTCCACGCTCAGGCGTATGACGGGAACAATACCCAAGGTGCGCGGATTTTACCGCGACGGTGACGGCGTGTTCCGCATCATCGGCTTCGGCAGTCCGTGAACGCTCAACCGGCGCAACCGAACAGCTTCCGCTCACGGATGATCCGCGCCACTTCGGGCGGCACGCACTCTACCCATGATGCATCGCCGCCGCGGATTCTAGCCAGAACATCCGGCGACTTGATGGCGAGGATTTCCTCCCGGTAGTCGCTGACCGGAACCACGAAGTCGTTTTCCCGCAAATAAGCGTAGAGATGGCGCAATTTCGGTTCGACCCGGAAGTTGTCGGCCGTGATGAGCGCGCCGTCCGAAGCCAGGCGCGGGTAGGCGTAGAGGCGCACGTTCTTTTTGAACAACCGACCCAGCCCCTCGAGGATCCCGCCCTCCAGATCGGTGTAATATTTCTCAAGGAAAATCTGCTCCAGCGCGGGCACACCGAGGGCCAGACCAATGGCCTCGTTGGTGTAGCGCGCGATGTAATCGACCAGTCGGAAATATTCCCCGAAGCTGGAGACAAGCACAGTCTGCCCGAGCGCGCCGAGGATGTCCGTCCGGTCGAGAAAATCCTGCGCGTCGAGGTCGCCCCCGCTGAGCAGGTTTTCCATCGTGATCTCGGCCAAAGTCAGGACACCGCGCGGAGCTTCTTTTTCCCGCGGCGCGAAATCCTCGTAGGCGCAGCGCAGCATCTCATGGGTCACATGGGTGACCGGACGGAAACTGCCGCGTTCGACAATAATGGCGCGCTTGTAGAGTTCCTCGGCCGGTTGGACCACCTCACCGTCGGCGCGGAACATGGCCGCGCGTCCCAAACCCTGGGCCACGAGCTGCAGGCTCATCAACCGGTTGTCCACCCCGGAAAAAGCCGGTCCGCTGAAGCGGATCATGTCCACTTCCATCCGCTTCGGAGTCAGATCGTCGAGCAGACTTCCGATCAACTTTTCCGGTTCCGCGTGGTGCCGGAAGGCGCCGTAGATGAGGTTCACCCCGATGATGCCGAGGGCCTGTTGCTGCGCGATGTTCTCCGCGTCGAGCATGCGGACATGGATGATGATCTCATTGACCGGACCGCGCGGCTCGGTCTGGAAACGGAGCCCCATCCATCCGTGCGACTCGCTGTGCGAATGGTAGCTGCACGCCGCCACCGTGTCGGCAAAGACGAAAAACGTCTTCTCCGCGCCGAATTTCACGTCGAGGCGCTCGCGCAGGAGGGAGAACTCGTGTTCGAGCATGCCCCAGAGGCGCTGGCGGCTGACGTAGCGTTCGACCGTCCCGTAAATCGCATCGCTGAAGGTCATGTCGTAGGCGGACATGGTTTTGGCCACCGTCCCGGCTGCCGCCCCGACGAAGAAAAACCGGCGCGCCACCTCCTGCCCCGCCCCGATCTCGGCAAAGGTCCCGTAGATGCGGCCGTCGAGGTTCAGCTCGAGGGCCTTGCGGTTGACTTGCAGGTTGAATTCGTCGGCCGGCATAAATGCGGGGACCATGCCGCGTGGCATGCCTTGCGGCAACGGCAAACTTGCCTCGATGCATGCTTGCCTGCCCGCCGTGCCGGTCGATGATACGGAACGATCCGAAATGATGCGCCTGCCGAAGATTCTCCAACGCGCCGCGGCCGGCGCTTTCCTGCTCGCCTGCGCGGCCTGCACCCCGCCGCGCGAGGCACCCGGCCGGCTGGTCATCTGGCACCAGAAAACCGGGGCGGAAAGAACCTTTTTCGAGGAGGCGGTGGCCTCCTACAACCGGCAAAATCCGGGGGAGCGCGTCGTCGCGCTCTACCGCGAGGGCGAGGAGCTGCGCAATTCATTCATCATCGCCGCGGTGGCCGGACAAGGCCCCGATCTGGTCTTCGGGCCTTCGGACAACGTGGCCGTCTTTGCCGGAACGCGCGTCATCCGTCCGTGGGACGCGGTGGTCGGACCGGAGTTCTTCGAGCGCTTCACCGCGGACGGGATTGTCCGTTGGGAAGGCCAGCCGTGGATGGTGGCCGACCAGATCGGCAACCAGCTGATGCTCGTTTACGACCGCCAGATGGTCGAGCGCCCGCCCGATACGCTGGAGGAGCTGGTCGAACTCGGCCGCAAACTCACCTTGCGCCGCGGCGATCAGGTCGAGCGCTATGCCCTCACGTGGAACTACGCGGAGCCGTATTTCTTCATTCCCTTCCTCACCGGCTTCGGCGGATGGATCATGGACGACGAGGGCCGCCCCACCCTCGACACACCGGAGATGCGCGCCGCCCTGCAATTCGTCCTCGATTTGCGGGACAAGCACGGCGTGATCCCGCGCTACGAGGATTACAACACCGCGAACCTCATGTTCCTGCGCAAGCGCGCAGCCATGATCATCAACGGCCCGTGGGCGTGGTCCGATTACGGCGTGCCGGAGCGCAGCATGCTCGCCCTGCTCCCGCTGAACACCGAGACCGGACTGCGGTGCCGTCCGGTCATTGCCGCCAAGGGCTACTGCCTGAATATCAACACGCCGCCCGAAAAATTCGCCCTCGTGCGCCGCGTGCTGGAGTTTTTCACCGGTGAGGACGTCCAACTCGCCATGGCGCAGCGCCTTTTCACCACCCCGACGCTGAAGCGTGCCCTCGAGTCGCCCGCTTTCCGCGGCAACGCCGTGTTGCAAATGGCACTCGAGCAGTCGAAGAATGCCGTGCCCATGCCGATTGACGCGAAGCTGCGCTATATTTGGGACGGGATTCGTGGCCCCTACCGCCGCGTCTTCACCGGCGACCTCACCCCGGACGAAGCCGCGCGCCAGATGCAGCGCGAGGCGGAACAACGGATCGCGGAGGCCCTGCCGTGAAAAAACACCCGCAGTCCCGCGCCACGGCACTTGCCGGCCTCAAAGAATGGGACCCCACCGCGCGCCGCCGCGGCTTCCTCGCCCTCTGCCTGCTGCCGGCCGCAACCGTGCTCGTGCTCGTGCTCTTATATCCTCTGCTCTACAATGTCTTGTTGTCGTTCTCCGACGCGAGCATCCACCGCATCCGCGGTTGGAAATTCGCGGGCCTCTCGCAATACGTGCTCGTTTTCCGGGAACCCGAGTTCTGGATCACCTTCGGCAAAACCGTCGTCTGGACCGCGGCCAGCACCCTGCTGCAAGTGGCCATCGGCGTTCTGCTGGCGGTCACGTTGCACCAGCATTTTCTCCGCGGCGGGGCCGCCTGGCGCGTCCTGCTTCTGCTCCCGTGGGCCATGCCTCAATACATCACCGCCCTCACTTGGCGCAGCATGTTCCACGGGCAGACCGGCCCGGTAAACACCTTGTTCGGCGCAGCGTTCGGTCTGCCGCCGGTCGATTGGCTGACCGCACCGGGGCCCGCATTCTTCGCCGCAATTCTTGTCAACGTCTGGATGGGATTTCCCTTTCTGATGATCGCCGCACTGGCCGGCTTGCGCGCCATCCCGACCCAGATCTACGAGGCCGCGATCCTCGAAGGGGCCTCACCGTGGCGCCAGTTCACCCGCCTGACCGCCCCGCTGCTCCGCTCCGTCATGCTGCCGGCCACCGTGCTCGCTATCGTCTGGAATTTCAACAACCTCAATGTCATATGGCTGTTCAGCAACGGCGGCGAGCCGGCT
Organism: Chthoniobacterales bacterium; assembly: GCA_040881855.1. Lineage (GTDB taxonomy): Bacteria > Verrucomicrobiota > Verrucomicrobiia > Chthoniobacterales > JACTMZ01 > JACTMZ01. Next base: position 8,355 of record JBBECM010000067.1, read on the forward strand.
GACTCCACCCAGATCCTCGTCTCCTACGTCTACAAGGCCGCCTTCACCTACTACCGCTTCGGCTGGGCAGCTGCACTATCGCTCGTCATTTTCGTCATTCTCTTTTTCTTCGTCCAAGCCTTCCTCCAGGTCAGCCGCCTGCGCCGCTGAAAAGCATCAGCGGAGGAACAGCATCCGCACCACCGCGGTCCCCGCTGCGAGCCAGAGCAAAGCTCCGGCCGCCAGGTAGGGACCGAAAGGAATCCGCCCGGCCGACTCCAGTTTGCCGGCCAGCAATATCGCCACTCCCGCCACCGCGCCGATAATGGAGCCTGCGGCGATGCTGAACAGCGCGCCGGGCCACCCGAGAAAAGCCCCGAGGGTGAGCATGAATTTGACGTCCCCGAAACCCATCGCTTCGCGCGGAATGACCAACGCGCGCGCCACCCCGCGGGAACCGAGCGCGGCGGCGTAGTCGGCGCGTTGGTCTCCGCGCCGCATGCCGTCCATGGTGAATCGCCAGCTTTCCCCGTCCGCACCGTGCACCTCGAGGACGTCGGTCGGACGGTAAAACACTTCCGCCAGCGCGATCTTCTCGTCGCCGAATTCCAAACACGGTTCGTCCGCCGTCCCGGTGACGGTAAATTCCTCCGCGGCATTCAACTCGATCCGTTTACGCCCGAAAGCCAGTTTGCCCAATTCCACCACGGCGAAAAGCACGGCGAAGCCGGCACCGGCGCCGAAGAGGCTCGAGCGGAGCCGCTCCTCCCAAGTCGTGCCGGGCTGCAATCCTTCGATTAGCACGCTCAGGACCACCCCGGCCACTGCGCCGCCCAGGGTCAGGCTGTCCGGCAGGATCATATGCTCGAGATCGATGAAAGTCCCCGCCACCAGCAGCGCGGCCAGAACCATGTAAGCCGCGGCGACCCACGGCGGAAACATCCACCACAGCCAGACAAAGAGCACCGCGGTGAGCAACTCGACGAGCGGGTAGCGCGCGGAAATCCCCGCGCCGCAACCCGCACAGCGGCCGCGCAGCACGAGCCAGCTGAAAACCGGCAGGTTCTCGGACCACGGCAAAGAGCGCCCGCAATGCGGGCAAAACGACCGCCGCGGGTGACCCAGACCGATGCCGCGCGGCAACCGGTGGATGACGGCATTGAGGAACGACCCGCAGACCAGCCCGGCAACCGCCGCCGCCGCGTACGCTGCCCACGCGCTCATTCCTTGGGCAGACGGGCCTCGAGCAATTCGCAGAAAACGTGCAGCAGGAACATCTGCGCCTCCTGGATCCTCGCGGTGGATGTCCCAGGCACGATAAGCTCGATGTCCGCCGCACCTTTGGTGAAGCCGCCGTCCCGCCCGAGGAAGGCGACCGAAGTGACCTCGCGGCGGCGCGCTTCCGTGATCGCGGAGAGCAAGTTGCGCGACTGGCCGGAACTGGAAATGACAATGAGCACATCCCCGGATTGGCCGAACGCGTGCACTTGCCGCGCGAAGGCGTCGTTGAATTCGTAATCGTTGCCGATCGCGGTGAGCAAACCGCCATCGACGCCGAGGGCCAGCGCCGGATACGGGCGGCGGTCGTCCTTGAAACGGCAGACGAACTCGGCCGCGATGTGCGCCGCATCGGCGGCACTGCCCCCGTTGCCGCAGAGGAGCAGTTTGCGGCCGGAGGTCAGCGCGGCCAGCGCGGCGTCCGCGGCGCGCTGCACCGGCGCTTCCAGAGGACCGAGCGAATCGAAGGTCTCCCGCGCGGCGGACAGGGCGTCGGTAAAATGGCTCATATACTGCGAGCATCCGGAGCCCGCCTGCCGCCAAGCAAGCCAAATTGCTCTCCTCCCGCCGTTTGACATCCGGCGGCAAACCTTCTTTTATGCCCGCATGATCCCGCGTCTCGGCCTCCTGGCCGCCGTCCTTTTGCTGGCCTCGTGCGTCACGCCGACCGCCCCGCCGGTGGAAATGCCCGAGGCCGACGTGCTGCCGCTGGCCCTCGACAACGACTTCGACTTCCGCAAAGTGCGCCGCACCATCAACCAGGCCGGTGTCAACACCGTGACCGACAACGAAACGCTCAACTTCGAGCGGGCCTACCTCAACTACGGGGCGCTCTCGGCCGATGAGCGCCGCCAGCGCGAAGGCACCTACTTTGACATCTTCTGGCGCACCGGCCGGCCGGCCGAACTCACCGTCCGCTTCGAATACCGCCAGGCCAAGACCGGCAATGCCGTCATGGCCCAGGAAATCTACGTCCCGCAAGCCCGCGGCACGATGAAAAGCTCCTTCCAAGTGACCGGCGACAGCTACCTCTGGGACGGTCCGGTCACCGCTTGGCGCTGCCTGCTCATCGAGAACGGCCGCATCGTCGCCTTCACCCAGTCTTACCTCTGGAAATGAATCGTGCCCCGCGCGGCCGCCGTCTGACCCCGCGCGTGCCCCGCCGCCAGCTGCCATCGGGATCTTGAACACGACTTCCTCAGTGCAAGTGGGCGTCTCCGGACCGGCCGTGTGGGTGCGGGTCCACGGCCGCGGCTCGTTCCAAAACAGCGCCGGGCTGAAGGAGTTCGCGGCGGAAATGACCGCGCGCGGACACCGGGAATTTGTCGTCGACCTCAAGGATTGCGAGCTGATGGATTCCACCTTCCTCGGGACCCTCGCCGGCATCGCGCTCAAGCTCCGGCCTGCGGGCCAACTGCGCGTCATTCGCGCCAACGACCGCTGCCGCTCGGTCATGGCGAATCTCGGACTCGACCGTGTTTTCACCGTGGACGGCCCCGTTCCCGAAGCCCCGCCGGCCGCCGCGTTGGAGGACACCGACCGCTTGCCGCATCCGGCCAAGCGCGAAACCATGATCGAAGCGCACGAGAATCTGGTCGAGGCCGACCCCGGCAACGCCGTGCGGTTCAAGGACGTTCTCGAGTTCCTTCGCCACCGGGAACCCGAGGCTCAAGGCCGCCCTTGATGCACCCGCACCCGCAGGCCTAACCTGCGTTCTCCCCGCGCGGGCGTATGGTCACGGCTCTGCTCATCGTCTTCATCCTGATCTCCGCCTTCTTGGCGTGGAGAGTCAGTCTCCAGCGCCGCGCCCTGCAGCGGTTGGGACTCGAGTGGCGCGAACTCCAGACCGAAGAGGAGCGGGTCTTCGATTTTCTCCACGGCCTCGGCGAGGCTTTCGGCGGGTCGGGCGGACGCCGCGAATTGCACCGCCTCATCGTCGAAAGCGCCGCCCGCATCCTCGACGCGCACGGCGGCGCGCTCTATCTCGTGGACCGCTCGGGTCAATTTCTCACTCCATCCTACATCAGCCGCACCTGCGCGCCCCTCGTCCGCGTTCCCGAGCACATCCAAACCCAAGCCGCCGCAAACCCGGTTGCCATGGAGAGCTTCCTGCGTCTCCAATCCGTCCGCCCCGGCGAGGGGGCCCTGTCCAGTGTCTGGCAAGAGGGCGGAGCGCAGCTCTTCAACTTCGACCACCCCGCCCTGGCCGGCCTCGCGAGCGATGGCCAGCGCGCCACCTCGGCCCTGGTCGCCTGCCTGGCCTACCGCGACAAAACCCTCGGTGTGCTCGCCGTGGTCAACGGCCCGATGGCGTCCGCGTTCGGGCCCGAAGACCTCGCCGTGTTCAAAGCCATCGCCGGCCAGTCCGCCTTCGCCCTCTTCAGCGAAGCCGTCTACCTCGAAGCCGGCGAAAAAAAGCGCCTCGACAGCGACATCCAGACGGCCCGCGACATCCAGAGCATCCTCCTCCCCGCACGATCGCCCGACATCGCCGGCTACGACATCAGCGGCCTCAACATCCCGGCGCGCCACGTCAGCGGCGACTACTTCGACTACCTCCGGATCGACGAGCACCGCTGGGGCATCGTCATCGCCGATGTCTCGGGCAAAGGCATCCCCGCCGCCCTCATCACCGGCATGTGTCGCACCATGATGCGCGGCGCCGCGCCCGGTTGCCGCTCCGCCGCCGAGGCCCTCCGCCGCGTCAACCGCCAACTCTACCCCGACATCAAGGAAGACATGTTTGTCAGCATGCTCTATGTCATTCTCGACACGCAGTCCGGGGATATCACCATGGCCCGGGCTGGCCACGACCCGCCGTTGCTTTACCGCGCGGCCGGACGCGAAGTCGCGCCCCTGCTTCCCCCGGGCATGGCAGCCGGCGTTGACAGCGGGGACGTGTTCGATAGGGTCGTGACCGACGAGATCGTGACTTTGGCCCGCGGGGACGGCATCCTGCTCTACACGGACGGTGCGACCGAGGCCCTCGACCGGCACGATGCCGAGTTCGGCGTAGCCCGGTTGACCCAAGCCGTTCAAGCCAACGCTCCGAAGGGAGCCGAAGCCACGGTGCGGAACATCGCCGATGAACTGCGGGAGTTCGCCGGGGAGACGCCGCAATACGACGACATCACGCTGATTTCCATTTTCAAATTATGAACAAGAAACACCACGCCGATCCTCCGCCCGCACCGGAACCGACGGGCGCCGAACCCGTCTCAGAACCTGCCCCGGATCCCGCGGCGCAGGCCGACAATTTCCGCGAACTCGCCATGCGGACGGCTGCCGACTTCGACAACTTCCGCAAGCGCGCGGCGCGCGAGAAAGAGGATGGCATCCGTTATGCCAACTCCTCGCTCCTCGAGAATCTTCTGCCCGTGCTCGACAACTTCGAACTCGGACTCTCGGCCGCACGATCCGCGCCCGACGCCGCCGCCATCCTGCAGGGCCTCGACATGGTTTCGCGCCAGTTTCGCGACTTCCTCTCCTCCGCCGGTCTGGAGGAGATCCCCACGGAAGGGACCGATTTCGATCCCAACGTGATGGAAGCGGTCGGCCAGGAAGCAAACGACGAAGTCGGGGAGAACGGCGTGGTGCGTCAAACCCGGCGCGGCTACAAGCTGCGCGACCGGTTGCTTCGGCCGGCCAGCGTCATCGTTTCCACAGGACCCGCCAAGTAGCCGTTCCCATGTCGTCCCGTCATCGTCAGGACGCCTACGAATTGCTCGGAGTGGCGCGCGGCGCCAGCGAGGAGGAACTCAAGGGCGCCTACCGCAAGCTGGCCATGAAATACCACCCGGATCGCAATCCGGGAGACGAGGCGGCGGAGGAGCACTTCAAAGAGGTCTCGCAGGCTTACGATATCCTCAACGACCCGGAAAAGCGCGCCGCCTACGACCGCTACGGCTACGCGGCGTTCCAGGGCGCGGGGGCCGGCGGTGGATTCCACGACCCCTTCGATCTTTTCCGCGAAGTCTTCGGCTCGGGAGGCGGTGGGATTTTTGAGCACTTCTTCGGCGGCGGGGCCGGAGCGGGCGACCCCGGCCGCGGGGCCGATCTGCGCTACGACTTGGAAATCAAACTCGAGGATGCCGCCCGCGGGGTGGAAAAAGAAATCGAACTGCGCAAGACCGGACGCTGTTCCTCCTGCGGCGGGTCCGGAGCGGGACCCGGCGCGCGCTTGCACACCTGTCCCACTTGCCGCGGACGCGGACAAGTCATCGCCTCACGCGGCTTTTTCCAAGTTGCCCAGCCGTGTCCCCGTTGCCACGGCGGAGGACAGATGTTCGACCATCCCTGCAAAGTCTGCCGCGGCGAGGGTCGCGCGGAAGTCACCACGCGGATCAAACTGAAGATTCCCGCCGGCATCGAGGACGGGTCCCGCCTCCGCTCGGGCGGCAATGGCGAGGCCGGCACGCGCGGCGCACCGGCCGGCGACCTCTACGTTGTCATCCATGTCCGCGAGCACACCGTCTTCTCGCGCGACGGCGACGATCTCTACTGCGAAATCCCCGTCGCTTTCGCCACCGCCGCACTCGGCGGGGAAATCAATGTCCCCACCCTCGACGGCAAGGCCTCGGTCAAAATCCCGGCCGGCACCCAAAGCGGGACCATTTTCAAACTCCGCGGCAAAGGCATGCCCCACCTGCGCGGGAGCGGCCAAGGACAGCTCCTCGTCCGCGTGGCCGTCGAGGTCCCGACCAGGCTCACTGCCGAGCAGCGCGGCAAACTCGAGGACTTTGCCGCCAGCTGCGGGGACCAAAACACCCCGCTGACCAAAGGCTTCCTCGAGCGCGCGAGGGAATTCTTCTCCTGAGTCGGCGACCGTCCGGCAGGAGGATGCCAGCGGAGCACCCCGAACAAAAACCATTGCCAACCGGGACCAGGTCGGGTTTGTTTCGCGATCAGAACTTGCATGGCTCTATTCGTCACCAAGAACGGGCAAACCTTCGGCCCGCATGAACCCGGGGAAATCGCCGTCTTCCTCGGCACCGGGGATTTCCTCCCGGACGACTATTGCTGGGAGGAAGGGTGGAACGAATGGCGCCTCATTTCCTCGGTGCTGCCCGACCGGCCCCTGCCGGCGCAACCGCAAGCCGTGGCCGACGCACCGCCTGTCTCCAGTCCGCCCCCGCCGCAGCACAACGGACATATCCCGCCGGACATCGAAATCGTCGGCACCCTCAAGTTGCCGGGCGAACGCACCGTGACGTGCCGGGTCGACGGGGCGATCGTGTCCCCCTCCACCGTCACCATCGCCAGAGGTGTCAGCGTCAAGGCGCGCATTCAGGCCCGCTCGGTTGTCATCTTCGGAACCGTCGAGGGCGACGTCCACGCCGAGGAACGCGCCGTGCTGAAAAGCTCCTCCACCCTCCACGGAGATATCCACGCCGCCCGCGTTCTCGTCGAGGAAGGCGCGACATTCAACGGCAAATCGCACGTGCAATCGAAGAGCGCAGCGCCGTCGAAATCTCCGGCCAAGAAAAAACCTACCAACCCCGCGCCGTCAGCCGCAGGCGCAAAGTCTCCCGCTTCCCCGGCTTGAGCCAACGCAACCCGAGCCCGTTGTGCACCGCATCGGGCAAGGCCGTCCAAGGCTCCAGGCAATAGAAGTCGGACCTCGCCGATTCGGTCCACGTTGTCACCGCGTACCACGGATTCGCCCCCGCCGCATCGGACAACAACGCGAACGCCACCTCGCGCCCGTCGTTCATCTGTCGCAGCACCACACCGTCCTCCGGCGGTCCGATGTGGAACAAGTCGATCATCGCCGGATCGGAGAGCAAGCTCGGAGCCTCGGCCACCGCCTCAATCTTGCCATCCGACCCCTGCCGCGCGAACGACCGGCATTCTCCCTGCAATTCCCACGCACCGCGCTCCGCCGCCGGAACTTCGAAGTAAAAATGATTACCCACGCTGAAGCGCATCGTTTCCGCGCCCGTGTTCTCCACCGTGAAGGTCACCCCCAGCGCGGTCTCCTCCAACGCGTATTCCACAGCAAAGACGAAAGGAAACGGCCACGCCTCCGCCATCGAATCGTTCCACGCCGTGCGCATGACGATGCGACGTTCATCCTGCTCCACCGTCTCGAACTCCGCCGCACGCACCAACCCGTGCATCGGCGCCGGACGCACCACGCCGTCCGGCCCGCGCCAGAATCCGATCTTCCCGTCGAGAAAAGTCCGCGCGATCAGCGGAAAAAGCAGCGGGTTGCCGCCGCGGATTTTCGCCGGCGCCGACCAATCGGCACTTGCCGGCCAGTGCAACACCGGCCGCCCATTGACCGACCAGCCCATGAGCCGCGCGCCGGCCGACGGCGCCAACTCGGCCCTCGCCCGGCCGTTGTCGAGGGTCACCAGTGAGGGCAGACCCATCTCAAATCCTGCCTTTCGCTTCCTTCGCCTCCATGCGAGAGCGGCTGAACCCCTCGGTGAAATACCCGCCGACGATCAGCACTTGGGCGGAATAATACATCCAGAAGAGCAGGATCATGAACGAGGACATTGCGCCGTAAAACGACTCCGCACTCAGCCAGCCGAGGTAAAGGCCCATGCCCAGCTTGCCGATGGAAAAAAGCAAAGCCGTGCCGAAGGCGCCGAGCCAGACGTAACGCCACAGCACCCGAGCCTCGGGCAAAAACCGTAAAACCATGGCGCAAACCACCGTGACCAAGACTAGCGTGACGAGAAATTCCATGGTGAGCAGGAAGTTGCCGGAATAGGGTAAACCATCCGGCACATATTTCTTCATCGCCGCGAGAAACGTCGTCCCCAACAACGACACAATGAGGAGCAATCCCGCCACCAGCACGCCGGCCAGGGAAACCAAATAGTGCTCGACCCACATCCACCAAGTCGCCTCCCGCTTGTGCGGCACCCGCCAGATGAAATTCATCGAGTCACGCAGCATGCGCATCACGCTTGAGGAGGTGTAAAGCAACACCACCACGCCGATCGCCGCGGCCCAGCCGGACGCCGTCCGCGCCTGCACGCTGGCCAGCAACCCCTCGATCGTCCACGCCGTCTCCGGTCCGAACATCTCGACCAATTTGTCGCGCAACTCGACCCGCGCCGCCTCCTCGCCGAAAAACCAGCCCGCGATCGCCGTGGCAATGAGGAGCAAGGGGCCGATGGAAAAGACCGCGTAATAGGTCAAAGCCGCCCCGTAAGTCATCCCGCCTTCCATCACATAGCGGTTGAATGCCTCGGCCAGGATGCGCCAGATGCCCTTGCGCTCCGCGGCGCGGACCGTCATCTCCTCCACTTCCATCGCTCGCAGTCTACCGATCCCGCCCCCGCTGGGAAGGCCCTTCACAGACCCCGGGCAATCTGCCGCGGCAAAGCCGGACCTTCATAGACCAGACCTGTATAGAGCTGAACCAGGGCGGCGCCGGCGGAAAGCTTCTCCCGGGCGGAGCCGGCATCGGACACCCCGCCAACCCCGATCACCGGCCGCGTGGCCCGCGCCGCCACCTGCCGAACCACCCGTGTCGCCCGGTCGCGCAGCGGCTCCCCGCTCAAGCCGCCCTCTTCGTCGCAACCCGCCGGGACGGACGAATGATCAATCGTCGTATTCGTCGCGATCCATCCGGCCGCGCCTTCTTCCTCACCCGCGGAAACAATTCCATCGATATCCTCCCCGGCCAGATCCGGCGCGATCTTGACCAGAATCGGACGACCCGACGGATTCTCTTTGTGCAAGGCGCGCAAAATACCGCGCAGATGATCAACCGCCTGCAACTCGCGCAAACCCGGTGTGTTGGGCGAACTCACATTGACCGCGAAATAATCCCCGTGCTCGCGGAGCAAACGGAAACTCTCGGCATAATCATCGGCCGCATGGGCGAGCGGCGTGGCGCGCGACTTGCCCAGGTTGATCCCGACCGGCACCCGCGGCCAGCGCCCCGACGCCTTCCACCGCGCCAACCGCTCCGCCACCGCCGCCGCGCCTTCGTTGTTGAATCCCAAACGGTTGATCAAGGCCCGCTGCCGCGGCAAACGAAAGACCCGCGGCTTGGCATTGCCCGGCTGGGCCCGCGCCGTGACCGTCCCGATCTCGACAAATCCGAACCCCATCAACGGCCACGCCGGCAACGCCACCGCATTCTTGTCCATCCCGGCAGCCAACCCCACCGCGTTGGGAAAGGTCAGACCAAAACAATCCGCCGCGCGCCCCGTCGGCACGGACACCGAGCGGCCCAAGACCGACGCGGCCAAAGCCAACATCTTCATCGAAACCTCATGCGCCGTCTCCGCCGGAAGACGGAACAGCAGCGGCCGGGCCAACAAGGTGTAGAGACTCATGACGCGCTTCTTTCTCCTCTCTCAACCCTCATCCCTCAACCCTCAACTCCTTTCATTTCCCGATGCAAAACGTGCTGAAAATTTTCCCCAGCACTTCCTCCGCATCGATGGCCCCCGTGATCTCCCCGACCGCGACCAACGCGGAGCGCAATTCGAGCGCGGTCAATTCCGGCGCGTCCCCGCGCTCCAGCGAACGCCGGGCCTCCGCCAGATAGTCCGCCGCCGTGCGCAAGCACTGCTGGTGCCGCGCATTGACCGCCACCGTTTCTTCAAACCGCCCTAGCGAGGCGAGATCGGTCCGCGCGATGACCGCCTCGACCAAGTCCTCCAAGCCACGCCCGTCTAGAGAGCACATGGCGATCGCTCCCCCGTCCGCAGTGCGCCCCGGACACAAATCGATCTTGTTCAGCACCAGCACCTCGCGTCCGGCGGGCTGCAAAGCTCCGTGTTCCGCCGCCGCATCGACCACCCGCACCAGCACATCAGCTTGCTCGAGATGACTGCGCGTCCTCCGCATGCCCTCGATTTCCAGCGGGTCCTCCGACGCCCGCAATCCGGCCGTGTCGACCACGCGGAACGGAATCCCGCGCAGCGTGAGATTCTCCTCGATCGTGTCGCGCGTCGTGCCCGGAATGTCGCTCACCATGGCCCGGTCATAGCCGACCAGCAGATTGAGCAAGCTCGACTTGCCCGCATTCGGCTCACCGTGGATGACCAGGCGCACCCCCTCGCGCAACATGCGGCCTTCGTCCGCGGTCGAAAGCAATCGCACCACCGCCGACGATAAATCATCGACCCGCTTGAACAAAGCTTTGCCGCTCTCCGGATCAATCCCCTCCTCCGGAAAATCGATGAACGCCTCGAGGTGAGCAACTGCGGTCAGCAGTTCCTCGCGCAAACGCTCGACCACCCGGCCCAACCGTCCTTCCAGTTGCCCCGCCGCCGCCCGTGCCGCCGCCGCCCCGCGCGCATTGATCAGATCCATCACCGCCTCGGCCTGGGTCAGATCCATCTTGCCGTTGAGGAAGGAACGCTGGGTGAATTCTCCCGGCGCGGCCGGCCACGCTCCGGCGGCAAGCAAGGCGGCGAGCACGGACTGCGCCACGACCACGCCGCCATGACCGCTGATCTCCACCACATCCTCACCGGTGTAACTGCGCGGTGCGCGGAACACGGTGAGCAACACCTCGTCCAGCACTACACCGTCACGCTCGATGCGGCCTTGGACCACACGGCCGGACGGAATCTCCGCCACCGGGCGACGTCCGCGGAAAACACCGCCGGCCAGTTCCACCGCCCGCGGGCCGCTCATGCGGACCAGCGCCACGGCCCCGGCCCCGAACGGCGTGGCCAGCGCGGCGATCGTGTCCGCCGCGTGCATCAGCCGGCCTTGACCAGCGCCCCGCCGTCCAACCCGGCTTCGCTGGCCAGTTCGCGCAGGGCCGCGATGAAGACTTTGTTTTGCGGCATGGTTCCGACCGATACCCGGATCCATTCCGGCAAGCCGTAGCTGCCCATGGCCCGCACGATGATCCCGCGGCGGAGCAGGGCATCGAACACCTTCTTGCCGTCGCCCACCCGCACCAGCACGAAATTCGCGTGGCTCGGCACGAACTCGAGGCCCATTTCCAGAAATTCGGACTGCAAAAAATCACGACCCTCGCGCGTCACCCTCCGCGTCGCGTCCATGTGCGCCTTGTCGCGCAACCCGGCCAGCGCCCCCGCTTGCGCGATGCCGTTGGCGTTGAAGGGCTGACGCGCTTTCTGCAACACCTCGATGATCTCGGGCGCGGCCAGACCGTAACCGATGCGCAGGTTGGCCAGGCCTTGGATTTTGGAAAACGTCCGCAAGACCACGACATTCCGTCCGGCCTTGACGAATTTGAGCACGTCCGGCGCCTCGTCGAGAAATTCGTAATAGGCCTCATCGAACACCACCATGACGTGCTCCGGCACCCGCTCCATGAAGCGGTCGATCTCCGCCTGGAACACCATGGTGCCCGTCGGATTGTTCGGATTCGCGATGAAAACCTCTTTCGTCTTCGGCGTGATGGCCGCCAGCATGGCCTCCAAGTCCGCGACAAAGTCCGGATCCGGCACGTCCACGACCTTCGCGCCGAAAAGTTGCGCCATCAGGCGGTAGACCGCGAAGGAATGCCTCGCCACCACCACTTCGTCGCCCGGTTGGAGGTAGGCATGACCGAGGAATTCGATGATTTCATTCGACCCGTTGCCCAGAATGACGTTGGCCAGGGAGAGCCCGACCGACTCGGCCACCGCCTCGCGCAAATAGTATCCCCCGCCGTCCGGATAAAAATGCGCCCGCTCGATCGTGTCGATCATGGCCTGCCGCGCCTTGGGCGAAGGACCGAGCGGATTCTCATTCGAGGCCAGCTTGATGATCTCGCCGTGCGGGATCCCCAACTCGCGAGCCAAGTCCTCCACCGGCTTGCCCGGTTCATAGGCCACCAGCTCACGCAACTGCGGATTCGCGTATTTCCACATGGCGCCAAGCTAACCGGAGAATTCCGGGTTTGCGAGCGCTTCGCTCCGCTCCGAGAATCCCGCCCATGCGCATCGCCATCATCGCCGACACCCACAACCGCCTCCCGTCGTCCGTGCGCGCGGAACTGACCTCCGCCGAAGAAATCTGGCACCTCGGTGATATCTGCTGCAAAGATCTCCTGCAGGAAGTGCGCGGACTCGGCCCGCCCGTCCAGGCCATCGGCGGAAATTGCGACCCGTGCGGCCTCGCTCCGGAAACCCTCACCCTGCAACGCGAGGGCCACACTTTTTTCCTCGTCCATGAACCCCCGCACGCGGTCCCGCCCGGCGCCGGATTCGCCCTGCACGGACACACCCACGTCCCCCGCGACGAAACCCTTCACGGCGTCCGCTACCTCAATCCCGGATCGGTCGGCAAACCCAACCACGGCGCGCCATCATCCTTCGCTTGGCTCGACCTCGAACCCGCCACCGCCCCGCGCTGGACCGTGGTCCGCGTCAACTGAGACCAAAGGTTGAGCACGTCCCTTTTTGCGCGCATAATTCCCACTGCATGAAATTCATCCTCGCAGCCGCAGCCTTGGTCCTCGCTCTGGCGAACACGCGAGCCCAAGACCCCGAACCCTCACCAATCGGCGAGGCCGCACCCCTGGTAGCACCGCCGTCCGCACCTCCAGCCTCTGCCGAGCAACTCCCCGAACCCGCTCCTTCGCCCAAGGCTCCTCCCGCCGACAGCGCGAAGATGAAGGAGGAAGTTAACCTCGCCGAAACCCCCACTGCGGACGACTTCACCATCACGCCGCCCGCCGACGAACCCGATGCCGAGAGCGCACCGGAAGTGACCGGCAAGCTCGAAGGCGATGAGGAAACGACGCCCCGCCCCGCGGTGACCGGCACGGTCGAAGTCACTGCCAAAGACCAAAACCAAATCGTCCGCGCCGCCGTCGGGAATCTGGTCCGCATCACCCTCGAATCGAACCCCAGCACCGGATACAACTGGGAGCTGCGCGACTTCGAATTCGGCGTGGCCGTTTTCCACAGCAGCGATCTCGTCGCCCGGGATAACGCGGGCAACGTCCTCTTCGGCGCTCCCGGCGACACCGTGATCACGCTTCAAGCGGTCAAACCCGGCAGGCAGGAGATTAAACTGGTCTACCGCCGCCAATGGGAACCGCCCGACCAAGTCGCGGAGACCTTCCCATTCCAACTCGAAGTGACCGGCGACCCCGCCGATTCCTCCGCACCCCCCGCTGCCACCCCTGCCCCGTGAGCCGACCCCTGGTCATCGCCGGGCGCACCTTCACCTCGCGCCTCCTCCTCGGCACCGGCAAGTTCGCCTCGAACGAACTCATGCGCGATGCCCTCGAAGCGAGCGGCACGCAAATCGTCACCGTCGCCCTCCGTCGTGCCGACCTTTCGGGCACCAATGACCCCTTCGCCAACATCCTCGATTTTATCGACCCGAAAAAATATCTCCTTCTCCCCAACACGAGCGGTGCGATGAACGCCGACGAAGCCGTCCGACTCGCCCGCCTCGCCGCCACCGCCGGACTCCCCAAGTGGGTCAAACTCGAGATCCACCCCGACCCGCAATACCTCCTCCCCGACCCGATCGAAACCCTTCGTGCCACCGAAATTCTCGCCGCCGAAGGATTCACCGTCCTCCCCTACATCAACGCCGACCCCGTCCTGGCCAAACGCCTCGAAGACGCCGGCGCGGCCACCGTCATGCCCCTCGGTTCGCCCATCGGGAGCAATCGCGGACTCGAAACCCGCGCCCAAATTTCCATCATCATCGAGCAAGCCCGCGTCCCGGTCATCGTCGATGCCGGACTCGGCGCCCCCAGCCACGCGGCCGAAGCCCTCGAACTCGGCGCCGACGCCGTCCTGATTAACACCGCCATCGCCGTGGCCGAAAACCCGGTGGCCATGGCTCGCGCCTTCCAAATGGCCGTCGAGTCCGGCCGCCTCGCCCGCGAAGCCGGCCTCCCCGCCCAAGAGGACACCGCCATCCCGAGCAGCCCGCTGACCACGTTTCTGCAAAGCGCGGGCGCCTCCCGGGGTTAGGAACTCAGCACGGATCCAGCCGGCCGCAGAATGGGGAGGCAACCGTCTGCCGCCGCCCGGCGTTACACCAGTGTGCGATGCCCCCTCGCCTTTAAGGTTTTGATCGCCACAGCGACTGCCCTCGCGGCGCAGTCTCCGGCAACGGCAGGACAGACATTTTCCCAGTGGGTCACTGAGAACAATCTGTCCGGCCCTGCCGCCGCGCCGCTGGCTGCACCCGCCGGAGATAATGTCCCGAATCTCCTGAAATTTGCCCTCGGCCTGGAACCCAATACCCCGGCCCCGGCCGACCGATTGCCTTCGGGATGGTTGACCAGCGACGGCCAACGCACCTTCACCTATTTCGAACGCAGCACGATCGAAGCCAGCCTGCAGGTCGAGGCCTCCGCCGATTTGCTCGAGTGGAAATCTGACGCCGTCGAAGAAATCGCCCGCACCCCCGAGAACGGTGGCAGCCTCGTCACCGTCCGTGAAACCCTGCCGGAAGCCCCCGACCGCGCCTTTCTCCGCTTGCGGGTCTCCCTCCCCGGGCCGCCCGCCCCCTATTCAGACGATCCACTCAACCCCACGCCCGTCGAATTTCTATCCGGCGACAATGAAGTCTCCGGCCAAGTCGCCACTCCCCGCA
>JBBECM010000068.1:0-22407 GCA_040881855.1 Chthoniobacterales bacterium
GCGTGCTGCTCAAGCGCCTCGAGCGGGAGGATGGTCAGCGCGGCTGCGTTGGTTGCCTCGAGGTTGACCTGCGGCGCTTTGCCCGCGGCGTGAGCCTCGAGCCACCGGCCGGCGCAGAGGCACCAATGGTCGCCGGGTTTGAGTCCGGGAAAATCATACTGCGGCATCGGGGTGGTCAGGTCGTTGCCCCGGGATTTGGAGAAAGCGAGGAATTCCGCGGTCATCACCGCGCAGACCGTGTGCGAGCCGTGATCCTGCGCGCAGGTGTGGCAATGGCCGTCCCGGAAGAAGCCGGTCACCGGATCGAAACCGCAGGGCTGGAGCGCTCCGCCCAGCACATTGCGCGCCTTCTTGCTCCCCTCACCCTGCTCAAGGTCGCTGATCATTTCACCACCCCAGAATCAGCGCGAAGACGAGCGGAGCCACGATGGTGGCGTCCGACTCGATGATATATTTGGGCGTGCGCGCTTCGAGTTTGCCCCAGGTGATCTTTTCGTTCGGCACGGCGCCGGAATAAGAGCCGTAGCTCGTGGTCGAATCGCTGATCTGGCAGAAGTAGGCCCACACGGGGATGTCCTCCAATTGCAGATCCTGGTGCAGCATGGGGACGACGCAGATGGGGAAATCGCCGGCGATGCCGCCGCCAATCTGGAAGAACCCGACCGGCGTGGGCGAGGTCTTTTGATACCAGTCGGCGAGGAAAGTCATGTATTCGATGCCGGTGCGGACGGTATGGACGTTTTTGATTTCGCCGGTGATGACGTGCGAGGCATACATGTTGCCCATGGTGGAGTCTTCCCACCCCGGCACGATGATCGGGATGCTTTTCTCCATGGCCGCGATGACCCACGAGTCCTTCGGGTCGATCTGGTAGTATTGCTCCAGCTTGCCGGACTTGACCGAGCGCCACATGAATTCGTGCGGGAAGTAACGTTGGCCCGCGGCATCGGCGGCCATCCATTCCTCGAGAACGGCTTTTTCCAACCGCCGCATCGCTTCCATCTCGGGGATGCAGGTGTCGGTCACGCGGTTCATATGGCGGTCGAGCAGGGCCTGCTCGTCGGCCGGCGTGAGGTCGCGGTAGTTCGGCACCCGCTCGTAGTAATCGTGGGCCACCAGGTTGAAGATGTCCTCCTCGAGGTTGGCTCCAGTGCAGGAAATGATGCCGACTTTGTCGCGGCGGATCATTTCGGCCAGGGAGAGCCCGAGTTCCCCCGTGCTCATGGCGCCGGCCAGCGAGACGAGCATTTTGCCGCCGTGGTCGACCAGCTTGCTGTAGCCGTCGGCCGCGTCGACCAGCGCGGCGGCGTTGAAGTGCCGGTAGTGATGACGGATGAAATCCGAGACGGGTTGGCTCATGGGATCAGAGTTTGACGTGGAAGGACTCGCCCGGTTTGACCGAGCGGCAGAATGCGGCGAGGAGCCGGGCCATGGCCTCGAGGTCGCCGAGATCGATGACTTCGACCGGTGAATGCATGTAGCGGTTGGGCAGGCCGAGGGAGGCGGTGGGGATGCCGCCGCGCTGGAGGAAAAAGGCGTCCGCATCGGTCCCGGTGCGGCGCGGATTGGCCTCGCGCTGGACGGGAATTTTTTCCTTTGCGGCCACCTCGAGCAGGCGTTGCACGACCACCGGATGGTTCGAGCTGCCGAAAGAAATGACCGGACCCATCCCCAAACGCACATCGCCGTGCTTCGGCTTGGAGCAGTTCGGGATATCCGTGCCGTGGGTCACATCGACAACCAGGGCGACGTCCGGTTGCAGGGAGTAGGCCGCCATGGTCGCACCGTAGAGGCCGTTCTCCTCCTGGACGGTGGAAACGGCGGTGACGCAGACCGGCGGCTTTTTCGCGGCCAGCTGGCGGAGTGCTTCACCGGCGGACCACACGCCGATGCGGTTGTCGCATCCGCGCGCGGCCACGCGGTTGTTTTGCAGACGCTCGAAGCCGTCGGCATAAGTGATCGAATCCCCGACCCGCACGAGTTTGCCGGCCTCGGTCTTCGATCCCGCGCCGATGTCGACATACATTTCGTGGAGTTCGGGAACTTTTTTGCGGTCGTCGGGCTCCTGCAGATGGATAGCCAGGGACCCGGTTACGCCCGCGATGGTTCCTTTGGGTCCGTGCACATGGACGCGTTGGCCGCGGAACAGCGCGCGGTCGATGCCGCCGATGCCTTGGACAAAAAGAAATCCATCATCATTGATGTGCGACACCATGAACCCTAGCTCGTCGATGTGCCCGGCAAGGACGATGTGCGGTTTTTTGTCCGTGTTGCCCAGACGTGCGAAGGCGTTGCCGTAGGCGTCGGTGGTGAATTGGTCGCAATGCGGTTTGACGTAGTCCGCGAAGACACGTTGCGCGCCGGTCTCGAACCCGGACGGCGAAGGCGTGGCGATGAGGTTCTCGAGGAATTTGAGCGGGGCTTTTTCCACGTGGCCACTATGCGGATGGGGGACGGCCGGGGCAAGACCTCGACGGGGCAAAAACGTTCGGTCACGATACGCTTTTCCGATGACCTTTGCCCGCATCACGCTCCGTGAATTACGGCCGACGCTCCGTCTGGCTGCGCCGATCACCGCGGGGCAGGTCGGGCAAATGCTCATGGGCGTGGCCGACACGGTGATGGTCGGACACGTCGGCACCTTGGCTCTCGCGGCCTGCGCTTTCGGCAACAATGTGCTCATGGTGGTCGCCATAGCCGGCTTCGGTGTGCTCACCGCGGTCTCGGTCCGCGTCTCCCACGCGCACGGCGCCGGCATGGTCCATACCATGGCACGGGCCTACTACGGCGGGGTCGGGCTTTCGGTGATCGGTGGTGTGCTCTGCGCCGCGGGGATGCATTTGCTTTACCCCTTGTTCCACCACCTCGGTCAGGCGCCGGGCGTGGTCGAGGAGGCCACGGCCTACACGCTTATTGTCGCGTGGTCGCTCATCCCGGCATGGCTGACCGCCACCGCGCGCAGTTACCTCGAGAGCCAAAATCGTCCGTGGCCAGCCTTCTGGATCATGTTCGGCGGCGTGCTGCTCAATGTCGGGCTCAATTGGATCCTGATCTTCGGCAACCTCGGTGCACCGGCCCTCGGCTTGGCCGGTGCCGGTTGGGCCACGCTGATCAGTCGCGTGGTCACCTTTGCCGCCCTGACCTGGTTCGTTCTGGCCGGAAGCAGCGCACCCGTGGAGCGATGGACGCCCGACCGGGCCTGGTGGCGGGAGCAGGCGGCGTTGCTGCGACTGGGCACCCCCACCGGATTGCAATTGCTCAGCGAGGTCGGGGCATTTGCCGCGGCGGCCTTGCTCATCGGGCGTCTCGGGGCGGTGCCGCTGGCCGCGCACCAGATCGCCATCACCTGCGCATCGACCACCTTCATGTTCCCCTTGGGAGTGGCCATGGCCTCAACGGTGCGGATCGCCCAGGCCCTCGGGGCCGGACGTCAGGACTTGCTCCGTCCGATCGGGGCCGGGGCGTGGTTGGTCGGACTTGTCGTGATGAGCGTTTTCACCGTCATCCTTGTCATGGCCGGACCCTCCATCGCGCGGGGCTTTGTCGGAGATCCCGCGGTCATTGTCATCGCCGCGCAATTGCTGGTCATTGCCGGGATCTTCCAGCTGGTCGACGGCGTGCAAGTGGTGGGGTCCGGGTTGCTCCGCGGCTTGCGCGATACGAAGGCGCCGATGTGGATCACGGTGACCGCTTACTGGTTGATCGCGCTGCCCCTGGGAAGTTGGCTGGCCTTTGGACGCGGCCAGGGCGCGGCGGGGATGTGGGTCGGGCTGGCTTGGGGATTGGTCTTCGCGGCGGTCCTGCTCGTCGTGCGGTTTGTGAGCAAGACGCGGGGGGCTTGAAAGTGGCATCGGCATCCTGCCGATGATGACCGACGGTCACGGGCAGGATGCCCGTGCCACTTTTAATGGCTCAGCGCGTAGGCCAGGTGCGGGGTGTAGAGCTTGGGCTCGAGGAGGAAGCTGTCGTGGCCCTTCTCCGAATGCACGGTGAGGCGGAGGTGCGGGACGCCCGCCTTTTTCAACTCCCCGCAGATCTCAGTCTGGTAATCGGGATAGAAGCAGCAATCGCTGTCGATGGTGAAGACCAGGTAATGCTGGTCTTGGCAGCGTCCGAATAGCGGCTGCCATCCGGCTTTTTTCGCGTCGCCGTAAAGGTCGAATTGCTGCCAGGCGTCGATGATGCGAAGGTAGGAATTCGGGTCGAAGCGTTTCACGAACTTCTGGCCCTGGTAGAGCATGTAACTCTCGAGGACGCTGGAGATTTCATACCAGGGCAGATCGACTTCGGGTCGGACGATATCCAAGCGGGCCCGCTCCTCAATGACGTCGGCATAGAGGAAAGTTTTGTGGCTGATCATGCGGGCCAAGGCGAGGCCGTGGACCGGCCCCGGCGTGCCGTAGTAGTCCCCTCCGCGGAAATCCGGGTCGCGGGTGATGGCGATGATTTGCTCGAGGTTGTGCATTTGCTGCAGGCCGTGCGAGCGGAGGCCGGTGCCGATGGTGACCACATTGGTCACGCGGTCGGGCCAGTGCACGGCGAAGTCGAGGGCCATCATGCCGCCCAGCGAGGTGCCGACCACGGCCTGCAACTTCCCGATGCCGAGATGGTCGAGCAGCGGGAGTTGCGCGCGGACGATGTCATGAACGGTCACGCGCGGGAAATTGCCGCCGTAGACTTTGCCCGTGGACGGATTGACCGAACACGGACCGGTCGATCCGTAGCAGCCGCCCAGGTAGTTCGCGCAGATGATAAAATATTTGTCCGTGTCGAGGGCGCGTCCCGCCCCGATGAAGCCGTCCCACCAACCGGTGTGCATTTCTTCGGTCCACCGGTGGTCGGTCCCCGGCACCGCGTTGTTCGTGCCCGCGGCATGCTGGCTGCCGCTCAGGGCATGAAAAAGCAGGATGGCATTGCTGCGGTCGGCGTTGAGCTTGCCGTAGGTCTCGTAGGCAGTGGTCACTCCGGACAAGGCATCGCCGCCCGCGGTGACGAATGGATCGTCCGCGTTGCCGAAGGTCAAAAACTGCGTCTCGACCTTGCCGACGCCATTGCTCATGCGGGTGTGGCTACCGGGCTGCGGCCAGTGCCTGGTCTAGATCCTCGATAAGGTCGGCGGGGTCCTCCAGTCCGACCGAAAGACGCAACAATTCCGGCGAGATGCCCGCGCCGCGCTGCTGGTCCTCGTTAAGTTGCGAGTGCGTGGTGGTGGCCGGGTGGATGGCCAGACTCTTGGCGTCGCCCACGTTGGCCAGGTGCGAGAAGATCTTGAGCGACTCGATGAACTTTTTGCCGGCGTCCGCCCCGCCCTTGATGCCGAAGACGACCATGGAGCCGCCCTTGCCGTGGAGATACCTCGTATTCAGGTCGAAATACGGATCGTCCTTCAGGCCGGGGAAGCGGACCCATTCGACATCCTGGTGTTTCTTGAGATGCTCGGCGACGACCAAGGCGTTGGCACAATGCTTCTCCATGCGCAGGGGCAAGGTTTCGATCCCCTGGAGGAAGAACCACGAGTTGTCCGGCGCGATGCAGGCGCCGAGATTGCGCAGCGGGACGGTGCGCATGCGCAGGATGAAAGCCAGCGGGGCGAGCGGCGCCGGCAGGTCGTGGCCCCAGCGGAGTCCGTGGTAGCTGTTGTCCGGATTGTCATAGAGCGGATGCTTGCCCGCGCCCCAGTTGAACCGTCCGCTGTCCACCACCACCCCGCCGATGCCGGTGCCGTGCCCACCGAACCATTTGGTCAGGGAGTGGACCACGATATCCGCCCCGAAATCGAGCGGCTTGGTCAGGTAGGGGGTGGAAAAGGTGGCATCGACAATCAGGGGAATGCCGTGGTCGTGCGCGACCTTGGCCACTTTGTCCAGGTCGACGACTTCGAGCGCGGGGTTGGAGACGGTTTCGACAAAGAGGGCCCGGGTTTTGTCATCGATCGCCTGGGCGAAATTCTGCGGATCGTTCGAATCGACGAATTTCACCTGGATGCCGAGGGACGGCAGGATGTCGTTGAATTGGGTGTAAGTGCCGCCGTAGAGGTTGCGCGCACTGACGATATTGTCGCCGGCCGAGGCCAGATTGATGATCGAGTAGAAAACGCCCGCGGTTCCGGAGGCGACGCCGAGTCCGCCCATCTCCGGCGCGCCTTCGAGCAGGGCCACCCGCTTTTCGAGGACATCGGTCGTCGGGTTCATCAGCCGCGTGTAGATGTTGCCCAACTCTTTGAGGGCAAAAAGGTTGGCGGCGTGCTCGGTGCTCTTGAAAACGAAGGAACTGGTGCGGTAAACGGGCACCGCGCGTGAAAGGGTGGTCGGATCGGGTTGCTGTCCGCCGTGGAGGCAAAGGGTGTCGAATCTCATGGCTGGTCGGATGGTTGGCGTGGAAAGGAGATAGTTTCGCCTCCGCCGGTCAAGTCAACCGCAAAGGCGGGTATGACGCGCAGTCAGCGTAGCGCCTCCGGGGCAAGCCGGCCGACGTTGGCTTCGGGAGCACGCCGATCCTTGCCGGATTCGTCCATCGGCACAAGTCCTGCCGCCCCCGTGGCATAGGCCACCATGGCGCGTCCGTTGTGGCGGAAGTGGACGGACGGAATTTTGCCGCGGTCGTCGTCGAAACCGTAAAACTCCTCGATCATCGGCTTACGCGGGCTGGCCGGTTTTTGGAAGGTGTTGACCTGCGCGGCGGTGGCGAAGACGACGGTCCGGCCGGGATACGGCAGGTCCCAATACCGCAGCGGCGGGCCGCCTCCGGTCGTCCAGCCGTTCCGCCCGGCAAGCAGGACGTTGTAACCGATGCCGATGTAGCCGTGCTTGTATTTCGGTTTGAAGGGCGTGCCGGCGAAACCGAAGCTCGGATCCGGCGTGATGTTGCGCGGCACGTAGGGCCCGAGGGGCCCGTTGTCCATGTCGATGGTGCGTTGTCCCTCGGGCTTGCCCAAACTTTTGCCGGGCTCGAAGCCGAACCACCAAATCGCGCCCTTCACGCCGTCGACTGCACCGTCGCGGCGGTAGGGCCAGAAGCGGTAGTTGTTGTCGCCGAGATAAGCGGCACCGCCCGCGGCGAGTTGGCGGATGTTGTTGGCCGAGATGGCGAGCGAGGAGGTCCGGTAGGCGCCCCAGACAGCCGGCGCCGCCACGGCGCAAAGCACGACAACGGTCGCGATAACCACGAGCAATTCGACGAGGGTGAAAGCGTGATTTTTCCTCATGGGGCTTGGCTCACCGCGATCCGGTAAAACCGCTGCGGCGGAAGTTCCGCGGTTTCGTCGATAAAGATCATCCCCCCGCCCGTGCCGGGCTCGCTGTCTCCCATCGGGTCCCACGGGCCTCCCGGACCGTCACTGTATTCCAGCCGGTAGTGGAAGTTGGTTTTAGTGAGAACCGAAACCGCGGGCTTGCCCCCGTCCATGAGACAAGACGTGGCGGGCAAGGGCAACTCGGCGGCGACGGGTTGCCCGACGGGCCGGGCAGCGAAATCGGAGGCAAAGCTGTAGGCGTCCCATGCGCCATCGATCAACGGCCGATCGCCTGCGCCGATCGGGGCCGAAGTCCATGCGTGCGGAGCATAGCTGCTCGAACCGGCAACGTCATAGAGAGCCATGTCTTGGGCAACCCAATCATCGTATTCGAAGTTGCCTCCGCGGAGGAGATACTCCCAGTAACCGCTGAACCAATCGCTTTGTGTCCGCACCGCGCCTTCGCCCGGGGAATACTCGAGGGACAAAACGGAGAGTCCGAAGCTGTATTGCACCAAGCCGAGTCTCAAGCGGCTGTCGGCTCCGGTCGCGGAATCCACCGGGTCTCCCGCCGGATCATCGATTTGCGTGGCCCCGGCCACGGCGCGAAGCATGTCGAGCCCGGTGGCGGAACCATCCCAGCGGTAACCCCAGGCGAGCGAAACGGGATTCTGTCCGTCATTCCACTGCAGGACAAGCGCGGCGCGGTTTTCTCCCGATCCGACCCAGTATTGGATCTGGTTGAAGTTGTCGACTTGGGTCTGCGCCTGCAGACCCGACATTGGCAGCGCGAGCAGCGCCACGAACCATTTTTTCATCAGTTGTCTCCTTTGTGTCTGGTGGCAAGAGAGACCTTGATGAGGCGTTCCGCGTGGAAACGATCAGCAAAGACCACTCCCGCACGCTTCATTTCTTGCGATGAAGATTTTTCGCCCGCGGCGACCCGGCCGCGTGCGCGTCGAGGATCGGCAGGAAGATATTCGGACTCCCGGTCTGTGAATGCCCGTGCATTCGCCTCTCCCCTCGCCTTCGCCCGACCTGGGTCGGACTGGCTTTGCTCCCGCTGACGCGGGATGAAGGATTGTTACCGGATACCGCAGCGCAACTGTGGCCGGTTCTCACGGCCTTCCCTTGGTCTGCCAATCAGTCTCACCCGGACGGATCCGGATGCTTGTCATGCAAAAGAACGTAACGTCGTAGTAATGTTGTTGGAGAACTCCGTCAATCCTCCTTGCCAAAAATCCGCGCCCTCTCCTCAATCTCCCTTATGCGCAATTTGCACGCTTGGACCCACCGCACGGAGGATGGCGGGAAGCGCGAGGTGCGTGCGGTCAAGAACCAGGGGCGCTGGAAGTTGCAGTCGAAGCTGAAGCACGAGGCCGAGTGGACCTATCACGAGGCCCCGGAGCGTCCGGATCTCGAGGAATTGAGGGAGATTCTCTGGCGCAAATACCAGCGCCGGCGCGCTTCGCACGAGGACGTCCTGCTGGCCGACCGGATGCTGGCCGAGTCGGCCGCGGGTTAGCGCTGGGCCGCGGCGTTGCGGTATTGGATGTAGCCGGTGCGCGCCGAAACGTAGGGATCAACGGCGTCCTTGGTAGCCAGATCGTAGGTGTCCATCCGGTCCGGCAAACTGTGCGTCCCGGAAGGCGCCGAGACCCCCGTGGTCCAGGCCGCGCCGCCGAAGACGAAGGTGAGCCAGGAAATGGGATTGAGCGCGGTGTCCCCCGCGGTGCCGACCACTTCGCGGCAGCTGCTCGGACCGAGGACCGGCAAGACGACATAAGGGCCGTGCGGCACGCCCCATTTGGCGAAGGTCTGGCCCGTGTCGGCCGACGGCAAGTCGGCGAGCGCGGGGATTTTTTCCGAAGGTTTCATGATTCCGCCCGCGCCCGCGGTGGTGTTGACGAGAAACTTGCCGGTTTCCTTGGCGCTGCGGTCGAGGCGTCCCTGCAGGGTGTGATTCACGAGGCGCACCGGGAAACGGATGTTGTCATAAGCATTGCGGATGCCATGGCGCACCGGCTGCGGGAAAACAAACTTGTAGGCCGTCGAGAAAGGCTTGGCCACGTAAGTGTAGAGTTGGTGGTTGAACCAGAATATGCCGCGATTCACCGGTTCGATGGGATCATGGACTTTGACCTCGGCGACCTCGTCCCAATCGGCATCGGCCCCGCCGGACGCGACTGCTTTGCCCGTCGGCGAAGCGGCCCCAGGCGCGTTTTTTCCGGCTTGGCCCGCGCAACCGGCGGAGAACACCAGCGCGGCGCAAGCCAGGGCGGGGAGAAGAAGTTTCATCAAGTCCGGGCCACGGATTGCCGGAGCGAGTCGAGCACGGCTGTGGCTCCGCCTTTTTTGTAGAGCCCGTCGAATTGGGCGCGGTAGTTGGCCACGAGACTGACGCCTTCGGCCAGAATGTCGGTGACCAGCCAGCGTCCCCGGTTTTCCATGCGGTAGACGATGCTGTAGCGGCTGCCTTTGTAGAGTATCGTGATGGGGATCTCGATCTTGCCCGGTGCCGGCGACGTGCCCTTCAGATAGTTCACCTCGGGCCGCTGTCCGGGAGTGAACTTGCTGCTGTAGCTGCGGATGATCAGCTTGGTGAAGAGCTTGGTCGCTTCTTCTTGCTGTGCGGTGGTGAATTGACGCCAACCGGGGCCGACGGCGCGGCGGGTCATCGACTCGAAGCAGATGCGCTTTTCGAGAATCGGCTGGAGTCGGTCGGCCATCGGACGCCCTCCCTTCGCCCCTTCGGTCACCGCAAGGATCTCACTCAATCCCTCGCGCAGGCTGGACTCGGCATCGCCCGCGGCCCGCGCCGGCGCGCCCAGCACCATGGCCGTGCCGAGAAGGAAGAACCATAGTTTCATGGTGCGGGGTCGGGAGTTGCCGCCGACTCCTCCGGGGAGCCGGCCTCAGCCTCGTTCACGCTGCCGAACGCCATCTTGCTGATCAGGGACTCAAGTTCGACGGCGGACTCGGTCATGATGATGCGGGCAGAGGGTTCAAGAAACTCCTCTTCCGCCCCCGGCGCAAGCGCAATGTATTTGTCGCCGATGAGGCCCGACGTCTTGATCGAGGCCATGGTATCCGAAGGGAGCCGCACTTCCGAACGGATGCGCAGGTCGACGATCGCGCTATAGTCGGCCTCGTCGAGCCGCATCCCCTCCACGCGACCGACAATGACCCCGGCCAGCATGACGGTGGCCCCTTGGCTGAGACCGCCGGTGTTGGCGAAGCGCGCCTCGACCCGGTAGGTATCGCCGCCGACGAATTCCCCCGCCCCGAGTTTCAACGTGAGGTAAACGAGCGCGGCCAAGCCGAGGAGCATGAAGGCCCCCACACCGAGTTCGAGTTTCTGGTCTCTCATTCTTTTTCCTCCGTCAAAGCACCGCCCTTGCGCATGGCATCCAGGGTCGAACGCAAGGCTGCGGGGCTGTCACGGAAAGATTGAACCACCGGATGGCCGGAGGCGGCAAACTCTTCCGGTCGGCCGGCAAAGCAGATTTCCCCTTGGTGGAGCAGGGCGACCACGGAGCTGGCGGCCAGCGCTTCGACCACATCGTGGGTGACAATAAGGGCGGTGAAGCCGAACACGGCCTGGTATTTGGCGATCATGGCGAAAACCGCATTGCGCCGCAGAGGGTCGAGCCCGGCCGTCGGCTCGTCGAAGAAAACCATTTCCGGATGGGTGACGATGGCCCGGGCCAGGGCGAGCCGCTTTTGCATGCCGCCGGAAAGCATCCCGGGGAAGCGGTCCGCATGATCAGCCAATTCCAGCTGGCGCAACGCCTCCATGGCGCGCCGGTTGATTTCGCCGCGCGAAAGCGGCGTGGTCTGCTCGAGCGGCAAGGCCACATTTTGCCGAGCGGTCAGGGAGTCGAAAAGCGCGTTGCCCTGGAAAAGAAAGCTGCACCGGCGGCGGAAAGATTCGCGCATGGCGCGGTTGCGGAAATCGAGCGGCTGGCTTTCGAACAAGACAGTGCCGCCGTCCGGTTGCTCCACGCCGGCGAGACACTTCAAAAGCACCGATTTTCCCGCGCCACTCGGACCGAGCACGGTGTAAATACTCCCGCGCTCGACGGTGAAGCCCACGTCGCGGAGGACAACACGTTGGTCAAACGCCTTGCGCAATCCCTCGACCCGCAAAAGCGGTCCTGTCTTCGGGTTCGCCATGGCCTCAGACCAGAAAAGAAGTGATGATATAGTCCGCGGCGAGAACCGCGATGCTGGAGATGACCACTGCCTTGGTCGTGGCCGCGCTGACCGCGCGCGCCCCGGTGGCCCGACGGATGCGGTGGGCATGGAATCCTTGATACGCGCAGATGCCGATGGTCAGGGCGCCGAAGGTCAGCGCTTTGATCAGGCACTCGCGCACGTCCTCGGACTCCACGGCGCGGTGGACCGAGGACCAGTAAATACCCGGGTCGACACCGAGAAGCAGCGAGCCGGAGAGGCTGCCGCCCCACAAGCCGACCGCAACGAACAACGCGGTCTGCGCCGGAAAGACAAAAAGAGCGGCGAGCAGGCGCGGGGCGACAAGATAGCCGTGGCTGTCGATGCCCATCGTATCGAGGGCGACGATCTGCTCGGAGTTGCGCTGGATTCCCAGCTCCGCGGCGAGAGCGGAACCGGCCTGCCCGACGAGCATCAGTGCGGCGAGGACGGGTGCCATTTCCCGGACCAGACTCAAGGAAACCAAGGCACCGAGCAGGCCTTCCGACCCGAAGCGGTTGAGCACGTAGTAGCCCTGCAGGCCGAGCACGAGTCCGGTGAACATGCCGACGATGAGAATGACCGGCAGGCAGCGGAAGCCCTGCTCGTAGACGGCGCGGCCGATCCGCGCGGGAAGTCGTCGCGTGGAGAGGACGGCACCAAGGGAACGGGCGATGAAGAGAGCGAAGCCGCCCAGTCCCCTCACCCGCTCGATCGTATAATTGCCAAGAGCCGCCACCACGTCCCATGGCTATGGCACACGCGGACCCTTCATGGAAAGACCGTTCCGTGCGGCTTGCCCCGGTCGTTTGCCGCCAAAGCGCTCCGTGAAGGACCGCCTGGAGCGGAAGCGCTTTCCACCGGCTTGTCCCGGATTATGCTGGCGCAATGCGCACCAGCCAGTTGCAGGCGGCCGACAAGCAGCACATCTGGCACCCGTTCACCCAGATGCGCGACTGGTGTGCGCCCGGACATGATCCGCTCGTCATTTCCGGGGGCCGCGGAAGCGTGCTGATCGACATCGACGGGCGCGAATACTTGGACGGCAACAGCTCGATCTGGACCAATATCCACGGACACTCGCATCCGACCATCACCGCGGCGATCCGCGCCCAGGCGGGAAAACTGGCCCACAGTTCTTTCCTCGGGACGACCAACGAACCGGCCATCCGGCTGGCCGAGAAGCTGGTCGCCCTCTTTCCCCGGGAAACGCTGAGCCGCGTTTTTTATTCCGACGATGGATCCACCGCCATCGAGGTGGCGCTGAAGATGGCGGTGCAATTCCATCAACTGACCGGTCATCCGGAGCGTTGCCGCTTCGCGGCCTTCGATCATGCCTACCATGGCGATACGGCCGGTGCGGCCAGCCTTGGCGGGATTGCGGCCTTTCAGGACCGTTTTGCTCCGCTCAGTTTTCCGGTCACGCATGTGGCAGACGTCGCAGCATTGGACGCGCTCGATGCTGCGACCAAGGCCTCGCTAGCCGGCGTGATCATCGAGCCCATGATCCAAGGTGCGGGCGGCATGCGCACTTGGCCGCCGGGGTTGTTGCGCGATCTGCGGGCGTGGTGCGACCGCGAAGGGGTTTTTCTCCTCCTCGACGAAGTCATGACCGGATTCGGTCGCACGGGGAAGATGTTTGCCTGCGAACACGAGGGTGTTGTCCCCGACTTCATCGCCTTGGCCAAAGGCCTGAGCGGCGGCACCATGCCAGTGGCCGCCACGCTGACCACGGAAAAAGTGTTTCAAGCATTCCTCGGCGACTACGCGGAGATGAAGACGCTGTTTTACGGGCATAGCTACTGCGGCAATCCGCTGGGCTGCGCGGCGGCGCTGGCCAACTTGGAAGTGTTCGGGGAGGAACGGACACTTGACCGGCTCCAGCCGAAAATCGCGCACCTGGCGGAACTGCTCGAAGCCTTGGCCACTGAGCCGAATGTGTCCGCCATCCGCCAGTGCGGATTCATCGCGGGCATCGATGTGGCCGGACCCGACGACACACCGTTCCCTTGGCAGGACCAAACCGGGGCCAGAATCTGCATGGCCGCGCGGCGGCACGGACTCCTCACCCGGCCGATCCGTGACACCCTGGTTTTGATGCCGCCGCTCTGCTTCACGGGGCCGGAATTGGAGCGATCGGTGGCCGCTCTGCGGGCCGGTATCCGTGAAATCTGCGGCTGAAATTGACACCGCCCGCCCCGCCGGATAATCCTCTGCGTTCTTTCTCAACCAATTTTTACCCACACTCATGAGCAAAACCTCGAAGAAAAAGGGCGGCAAAAAAGCAAAGACGACCGCGGGAACCAAAGGAAAATACGTTTACTATTTCGGCGACGGAAAAGCGGACGGCGACGGCACGATGAAGGCGTTGCTCGGCGGCAAGGGCGCGAACCTCGGCGAAATGACGCGCATCGGACTCCCCGTGCCCTGCGGTTTCACCATCAGCACCGAAGTCTGCACTTACTACTACGACCACAAACGCACCTACCCGAAGCAACTCAACGCGCAGATCGACGCGGCCGTGGTTAAAATGGAGAAATCCATGGGCAAAAAATTTGGCAGCGTGGAAAACCCGCTGCTCGTTGCCGTCCGCTCCGGCGCCCGCGACTCCATGCCGGGCATGATGGACACCATCCTCAACCTCGGTCTCAACGATGCCACGGTCGAAGGCTTGGCCCGCCTGACCAACAACGAGCGTTTCGCCTACGACTGCTACCGCCGTTTCATCCAGATGTATGGCGACGTCGTCATGGGCGTGCAGAAACGCCCGGGCGAAGAGCACGAGCCCTTCGAAACGGTGATTGAAGAACTCAAAGCCGAGCTCTTCCCGCAGGATCCGCACATCGGCGACACGGCGCTCGACGCCAAGGCGTTGAAAGAGATGGTCAAGCGCTTCAAGGCCTTGGTCAAAGAACGGACCGGGAAAACTTTCCCCAATGACCCCCGGCAGCAACTCATGGGAGCGGTCGGCGCGGTCTTCGGCTCGTGGAACAACGAGCGCGCCAACGTTTACCGCCGCAAATACAACATCCCGCACGAGTGGGGCACGGCGGTCAACGTGCAGGGCATGGTCTTCGGTAACATGGGTGACACGAGCGGTTCCGGCGTGGCCTTCACGCGCGACCCAGCCAGCGGCACCAAGGTCCTTTATGGCGAATTCCTGGTCAACGCGCAGGGCGAAGACGTCGTCGCCGGCGTGCGCACGCCGGAAGCCGTCATCGGCATGGCAAAACAATTCCCGCCGGCCTACCGCCAACTCCTCAAGGTCCAGAAGACCCTTGAGAAGCACTTCAAGGACATGCAGGACTTCGAGTTCACCGTCGAGGACGGCAAACTTTTCATGCTGCAGACCCGCAACGGCAAACGCACCGGCCTCGCCGCGGTGAAAATCGCCTGCGACATGGTGAAAGAAAAACTCATCGACTGGAAAACCGCCGTGCACCGCGTGCCGGCCGAGCAACTCGACCAAGTCCTCGCGCCCATCTTCGACCGCCACGCGGTCAAGGCGGCCAAAGTCATCGCCAAGGGTCTCCCCGCCGGTCCCGGCGCGGCCTCGGGCAAGATCTACTTCAACGCCGAGCGTTGCGTGGAAGCCGCGGACAAGGGCGAAAAAGTCCTCCTCGTGCGCGTCGAGACCTCGCCGGAAGACTTGCGCGGCATGATCGCGGCCGAGGGTATCCTCACCGCGCGCGGCGGCGTCAGTTCGCACGCCGCCCTCGTCGCCCGTCAGATGGGTAAAGTTTGCATCTGCGGCGCCGGTGCGCTCCACATCGATTACCACGACAAAACGCTCAAGGTCGGTAACCACACCTACCACGAGGGCGATTACCTCTCGATCGACGGCACGGCCGGCGAAGTCTATGACGGACAAATCAAGACCGCTCCGTCGGAAATCGTCCAGGTTCTGGTCGAAAAGTCGCTCAGCCCCGCCAAGAGCGAAATCTACAAAGGCTTCGAGCAGCTCATGAGCTGGTGCTCCAAAGCAACCCGCCTTGGCGTCCGCACCAATGCCGATACTCCAGAGCAAACGGCCAACGCCGTTGCTTTCGGCGCCATTGGCATCGGCCTCTGCCGCACCGAGCACATGTTCTTCGAAGGCGATCGCATCGACGCCATCCGCGAAATGATCCTCGCGGAGAAGAAAGAAGACCGCCAAGCCGCGCTCGCAAAGCTCCTTCCTTACCAGCGCGAGGACTTCATCGGCATCTTCAAGGCGCTCAAAGGCCTGCCGGCGACCATCCGCTTGCTCGACCCGCCGCTCCACGAGTTCCTGCCGCACGATCACGCGCAGCAAAATGCGTTGGCCAACAAGCTCGGCATCAGTGCGGACAAAATCGGCAAGCGCGTGCACGACCTGCACGAGTTCAACCCGATGCTCGGACACCGTGGCTGCCGCCTCGGTATCAGCTACCCGGAAATTTCCGAAATGCAGGTCCGCGCCATTTTCGAGGCCGCGGTCGTCGTGCAGAAGAAGGGTATCAAGGTCCGCCCCGAAGTCATGATCCCGCTGGCCGGGTTCACCAAGGAACTCAAGCTCCAGACCGAACTCGTCCACCGCGTGGCGGCCGAAGTCGCCAAGGAGAAGAAGGCCAAGTTCGACTACCTCGTCGGCACGATGATCGAAGTGCCGCGCGCCGCGCTCGTTGCGGACGAGATTGCGCAGGACGCGGAGTTCTTCAGCTTCGGCACCAACGATCTCACGCAGACCACGCTGGCCATGAGTCGCGACGACTCCGGCAGCTTCCTGCCGGTTTACCAAGACCTGGAGATCGTGAAGAAAAATCCCTTCGCCAGTGTCGATACGCAGGGCGTGGGCAAGCTCATGCGCATTGCCTGCGAACTCGGACGCAAAACGCGCAAGAAACTCAAGCTCGGCATCTGCGGCGAGCACGGCGGCGATCCGGACAGCGTGGCGTTCTGCCACGAGATCGGGCTCGATTACGTCAGTTGCTCACCCTTCCGCGTGCCCATCGCGCGCCTGGCTGCGGCGCAGGCTGCCCTCGGCTAGGCCTCCGGGAATTTCCCTCCCGTCGTCCCGTCCCGCCTCAGCACGGGGCGGGATTTTTATTTGCGCCAGAAGGGCCGCGAGGCGCATGGTAAGAAACTATGCAGTTCACCCTCTTGGGCCGGCTCGTCCTCGCCGCCACGCTGTCCGCTCCCCTACCCTCGTCCGCCAAGGAATTCAGCGTGCTGACCTACAACGTGGAGAACCTCTTCGACGCGGACGGCGTGGCCACTTTCGACGACTACGCGGAGACCGACGCCGAGCACGCCTATTCGCCGGCCAAACTGCTGGTCAAGCTGCAGAACGTCGGCCGGGTGCTCGAGACATTCAATGACGGCGCGGGGCCGGAAGTTGTCTGCATCAATGAATTCGAAATTGATTTCACCCCGGAGACGGGCGGCACGGACTACGCGGCGGTCCTCGCCAAATACGGGGACACCACGGTCGAACGCATGCTGACCGATGAGCTCGACGACGACATCCGCGGCCTGCCGGTCGAAGTGCTCTTGCTCAAGCACCTGGAGGATCGCGGTCTGAAGGGTTACCAAGTGGCCATCGGGCAGGACCAGCCGGAGCTCAGTGCCGTGGGCAACGACGACCGCAAGGTGCACCGCAAGGCGCACAAAAACGCCGTGTTCAGCAAATATCCGATCAAGGACGTGGGCAGTCATGCCACTCCCGATGCGCGCGATATTCTCGAGGTCACCCTCGACGTCGACGGCCATCCGCTGACCGTTTTGGTCAACCACTGGAAGTCCCGCGCCGGCGACGTGGCCGCCGAGCAGGCCCGCCGCCTCAATGCCCGCACCGTGCGCGACCGGCTTGAAGCCCTTTTGGCCGAGGACCCGGCGGTGGATGTCATTGTCACCGGCGACTTCAACAGCCACTACAACCAGTCGGAGGTCAACCCGCACCTGGGCAAGACAGCGGTCAACGACGTGCTCGGCTCCCAAGGCGACGAGGAGGCCACCGCCGCGGCCACCGGCTACTCGCTCTATAATCTCTGGTACGAACAGCCCCCGGATCGCCGTTTCGCGGACCACTATGACGGCAAGTGGGGCACGCTCATGCAGACCATGATCACCCCGGGACTTTACGACCACCGGGGAGTGCAATACGTCGACAACTCCTTCGGTGCGGTGATCATCGAGGGGGTCAACACGGTCGGTCCGCTTAACCTGCCGCGCCGCTGGACCAATGCGGGCCGCGGGGCCGGATGGAGCGACCACTTCCCGGTGGTTGCGCGATTCCGCACGGTCGCCGACGGCGATGCCGCCAAGCGCATCGCGTTGTCCGGCCCGGGCCAGGATGACGCCGCCGAGGATCTGATCGAGAGCGGGATCGGCGACCTCGACCCCCAGAGCATCCCGCCGTTCAAGCCGGCTTATGCCGCGGATCCCGGCGAACACATCGGCCAGATTTACCGGGCGCGCGGAAAGATCACCTCCCTCCGTCCGCTTGCCATCGAGGTCGACGGGGATGAATACCTCCTGCATTCTTTCGACGAGGATCTCCGGCAGAAACTTCGATCCTATCCGAAGTCGTCGACCTTCGAGTTTGTCGGTGAATTTGCCCTGCACATGGGGAAACTGCAGTTCGTCATCGCGGACGACGACTGGATCCTGAAGAAGCCGCGCGCGGCCAAAGATTGAGGCGGCCGGGCTCGGGCCAGCCGCGGTCTATTCCGGCCGCTCCTCAACCGGCACGTAATGACGCTCGGTCGCGCCGCTGTAAACCTGCCGGGGACGGTGGATCTTCATTTTGGGCGTCGAGGCGACCTCGCGCCAGTTGGCGATCCACCCCGGCATGCGGCCGATGGCGAACATGACCGGGAACATGTCCACGGGGATGCCGATGGCGCGGAGGATGATGCCGCTGTAGAAATCGACATTGGGGTAGAGCTTGCGGGAAACGAAATAGTCGTCGCTCAGCGCCGCCTGTTCGAGGTGCTGCGCGATGTCGAGGAGAGGATCCTGCATGCCCATCGCCGTGAGCACGCGCTTGGCTGCCTCCCCGAGGATACGGGCGCGCGGGTCATAGTTCTTGTAGACGCGGTGCCCGAAACCCATGAGGCGGCGTTCGCCCTTCTTGGCCGCTTCGATCGCGCGGTGTCCGTCATCACCCGAGGCGCTGATTTCCTCGAGCATTTCGATCACCGCGGCATTGGCCCCGCCGTGCAGGGGGCCCCAGAGGGCGCTGACGCCGGCCGAGACACTGGCGAAGAGATTGGCCCCGCTCGAGGCAACCATGCGCACGGTCGACGTGCTGCAATTTTGCTCGTGGTCGGCGTGGAGCAGCAGGATGAGGTCGAGGGCGTCGGTCACTTCCGGCTTCGGGTTGTAGTCCCGGTAGGGCTCGGAAAACATCATGTGCAGGAAATTGGCGGCGTAGCGGAGGTCCCACCGCGGATAGACAAATGGCAGGCCGAGCTTCGTGCGGTAGGACATGGCGGCGAGGGTGCGCACTTTTGAGATGAGCAGCGCGGCAGCCCAATCGAAGTGGTCCTCGTCGAGCTGCTCCTTGTGCGAGGTCATTTCCGGGTAGTAGCAACCGAGCGAGTTGAGCATGGCCGACAGGATGGCCATGGGATGCGAGGTGTCCGGGAAGCCCTCGAAGAAATGGCGCATGCTTTCGTGCACCGAGGCGCTGGAGGCGATGCGGCCGCGGAATTTGGAGAGCTGCTTCGAGGTGGGCAACTCGCCGTAGATGATCAGGTAGGCCGTCTCGAGAAAAATCGACTCGTCCGCCAAATCCTCGATGCGATAACCGCGGTGCCGGAGGATGCCCTTCTCCCCGTCGATGAACGTGATGTCGCTGCGGCAGGAACCGGTGTTGGCGTAGCCGTCGTCGAAAGTGATGTAACCGGTCTGGTCCCGCAGCGTGCGCACATCCACGGCGTGCTCGTTCTCCGTGCCGATGAGGACGGGCAACTCGACCTCGCGGCCGCCGGGCAGCAAGAGCTTGGCCTTGTCGTTGATGGTGGATGCGGTGCTCAAAATCGCGACAGCCTAACCGCGACGCGCGGGGGCTGGCAAACAAAACGGGCCCCGGTCGCGCGATTTTTCCCTTGAGCGTGTCAGGGGCCGGCGATGACAGCGGTGCGCATGTCGCCCGCGGCGAGGAACGCGCGGTGCAGGGCATAGGCATTGTCGAACGACTGCGGAGTGTGCGCCCCCCCGCCCAGCGCGAGGTAGGCCTCGAGCAGAGGGCGGTAGGACGGGTCCGCGCACTTCTCAATGATGAGTCGCGCGCGTTCATGCGGCGATTTGCCGCGCAGGTCGGCCACGCCGTGTTCGGTCACGATGACTTGCACACTGTGCTCGCTGTGGTCGAGGTGCGAGACCATCGGGACGATCGGGCTGATTTTGCCTCCCTTGACCGTCGATGGACATGTGAAGATCGAGATGAAAGCATTGCGGGTGAAGTCGCCCGAGCCGCCGATGCCGTTCATCATCTGCCGGCCCATAAGGTGCGTGCTGTTGACGTTGCCGTAGAGGTCGAGTTCCAGCGCGGTATTGATCGAGATGATGCCGAGGCGGCGGACGACCTCGGGGTGGTTCGAGATTTCCTGCGGACGGAGCAGAAGTTTGCCGCGGAATTGCTCGAGGTCGCGGTAGAGGTCCTGCATGACCTCGTTGCTGATGGTCAGGGATGATCCGCTGGCGAACCTGATGCGGCCTTCGCGCATGAGCTTGATGACGGAATCCTGGATGACTTCCGTATACATGCTGAACACGGGGATATCCGGATGGCTGCCCATGGCGAAGAGCACGGCGTTGGCGATGTTGCCCACGCCGCTTTGGATCGGCAGGAAGTCCGGGGCGATGCGGCCGGATCGCAATTCTCCCGCGAGAAAATCAGCGACGTTCGCGCCGATCCGGCGCGTCACCTCGTTGGGCTCGTCGAAACCGTCCGTCTCGTCGTCGAGGTCCGTTGCCACCACCCCGGCAATTTTTGCCGGGTCGATCCGCACGGTTTCCGTGCCGATACGGTCGGACGCATGGTAGATGGGAATGTGCGTGCGGATCGGCGGGTCATCCGGCTCGTAGAGATCGTGGAAGCCGCGCAGGGCGGTGGGATGGCGCTGGTTGAGTTCGAGGATGACGCGCTTGGCTTGGTGCAGAAAGGTCGGCGATGCGCCGACGCTGCTGGTCAGGGTGACCTCGCCGTCCGGCCGGATGTCGCAAACTTCCACGATGGCCCAGTCCATCTTGCCGAGAAACCCGTAGCGGACGGCCTGCGGCAACTGCGAGAGATGCATGTCGAAAAACTGCGTCTTGCCCGTGTTGATGCGTTTGCGCAATTCGGGATCACTCTGGTAGGGCGTGCGAAATTTCACCGCTTCACTCTTGGCCAACACACCATCGAGCGAGGGGCCGGTGCTGGCGCCGGTGATGACGCCGATGGAAAACGGGCGCCCGGCCTCATGTTCTTCGATGGCACGTTGGGCGATTTCCTTGGAGACCGCCTTGGGCGATCCGGCTGGCGTGAATCCGCCGAAGCCGATGACCTCGTCATTCTTGATGAGCGCCGCCGCTCCGGCGGCCGTGAGTTGAGGGAATCCGGCGATCATTAAAAAATTCACGGGTGCAGCGCCCGCTCGATATCCTCGCGCCCGAGCCATCCGACGAGCTGGCCTTCCGGATTGACCACCGGGAAAACCGCCTGCGCCGAGGGACGCGCCATGGCGAACGCCTCTGCGAGCGACGCGCCGGAGCTTATAACTTCAAAGTCGTGCCGCAGCAACGTGTCGATGGTCGCGGCCGGATCCCAGCGCAGCGCACCAGCCAAGTCCGACGCGGGCACGACGGCCAACAGACGCAGAGACGAGTCGGTGACCGGCAGCAATCCCGCGTGGCCGCCCATGGCCAATCCGGCAGCCTCGGCGACTTTCATGCCCGGGGCCAGCACCGGCCCCATCGGTTGCATGATGGTCGCGACGTGCGTTTCCTCGGCGTTTTCCTTGTAGGCGGCGAAAGATGCCTCGGCCCGCGCGCCGAAAAACACGAACACCCCGATAAAGATCAGGAAGGGGTTGCCGCCGAACAAGCCGAACAATCCAAAGAGCACCGCGACACCTTGCCCGATAAAGGCCGCGATCGCCGTGGCGCGGGCGTGCTTCAGCCGCATGGCGAGCAAGGCGCGCAACACACGGCCGCCGTCCATCGGGAAGGCCGGTAGCAGATTGAAGACCACCAAGACCACGTTGATGGCGAGAAGTTTGGCCAGCAGGTTGCCGCTACCCTCGGCTATTTCCTGCAAATCACCCATGCCGAAAAAGCGGCCGAGCACGATGTAAAGACCGAGGGCGATAACCACATTGACGGCGGGACCGGCCAGAGCGACGACCAGTTCCTGCCACGGCTTGTCCGGCATGCGCTCGAGGCGCGCGATGCCGCCGATGGGCAGAAGCGTGATGTCCGGCGTGTTGATGCCATAGGCGCGGGCCGCCAGGGCGTGCCCGAATTCGTGCAGGACCACGCAGACAAAAAGCAAAACGATGAACGACAGCCCGATGACCATGGCCCCGTAGCCTCCCTCCGCGTAATAGATATAGCCGAACCACGCCAGCAGCAGGAAAAACGTGGCGTGGATGCGCACGTCGATGCCGGCGATACGCGCCAATTGGAAAGACCACTTCACGCGCGGGAACGTCCGCCATCCCAGCCTTCCCGGCAAGGCCAAACGGAATCTGCTTTTCCCGCTGGCCTCCCGACGCGTGGCGGGTCATTTTCTGCGCGGTCATGACTTGGGAAATCGCCACCGTCCTCGCGCTCGTCGCGTTCGCTCTCGTGCAATTCATGCGCGAGCGCTGGCCGACCGACCTGACGGGACTGGTGGTTTTCGCCGCGTTGCTCGTTTTGTCGCAGTTGCCCTTCGAAAACAGTTTCCCGGAAGCGTCGAAGCTGCTCGGGGTCTTCGCCAATCCGGCGCCGATCACCGTGGCCGCGATGTT
>JBBECM010000069.1:0-20602 GCA_040881855.1 Chthoniobacterales bacterium
AGCCTCGACCCCCGCAGCTTCGCCCAAATCGTCAAAGCCGCCGCGCGGTCCTGACCGCTCCGGCGCTCAACCCGCACCCAGCGCGCGCCGCACCGCCCGCGCCATGTCTTCCGGCCTCAAGGCCTCGCGCCACGACCGGCCCTGGCCGGTCATGACCCAAACTTGGCGTCCGTCGGGCGAGTAGGGCGCATAAATACCCTCGTTTTTCCGGCTGGCCACGATGACCGCCGGGGCGCCCACCGCACAGGCGAGATGCGCCGCCGCGGTATCGACAGTGAGAACCAGTCCCGCCGAGGCCAGCTCGTTTGGCAATTCACCCAGCGGGACGGCCGGGGCGACACGGACCGGCATGGAGAGACCAGCCGCCCGCAATTGGTCCGCGAACCCCGCGAGCCGTTCCGCCTGGTCCGGGCCGCCGGACAGCCGCAGGCCTTCCCCGGGCCAGAGATCCTCGCAGTCCTTCAAGGCCGCGGCCCACGTGGCGGCAGGCACATCCTTGGACGGACGCGAACTGAACGGGCAACACAGCCAGTGATCCCCGCCCTTCCACCGCGCGCACCGGAGTCGGGGCATGATCTCCGCGCCGGGGATTTCCCGGCCGACGACTTCCGAAGCGACCACGCGATGCGCCTGCAGATCGGACGGCGCGCCCGGTTGCGCCGGGGGATACGGGAGCACAAGGGGACGGAACCACGCTTTCACCGCGTTTTCCCACCAGCCCCAGCGGCCGTCTTTCGCGCGGCGCAGCGAATTTTCGCAGGCAACGCGCCGCGAGGCCCGCGGCGCCAGCCAGAGGACCGTGTCGAGAAACGTTCTTTTGTCGCGCAACGCCACGCTGGCATCGACACGCGTGCCGGCAAGGCCGAGGAGCAGGGGCAGGCAGGCCGCCAGATTGGACGCCGTGGTGTTCCGTCCCTTGGTTTTCGGACGGATCGGCAGTGCCATGACGCGGGCCCGCGGGAATTCCCGCCGCGCCAATGGCGCGATGTCGGACTTGACCGCGAGCAGGAGATTCTCCTCCCCCGCCTCGTCGGCCAACGCGCGGATGCCGCCACAGGCCAGCAGGAAGTCGCCGATATTGTCGGGCTTGAGAACGAAGAGACGCACGCTCAGTTGCGTCCGGAACCGGCGTCCGGCGAGGCCCCCGGCTCGATCGCCTCGAGAAAAAGATTCTCCAGCGTGGTCTGCGGGCGCCCGCTCGAGACGACTTGGAGCCCGAGCCCCTCGGCCGCCGCGCGCAAGGCAGCCAGCTTCTCCGGCGAGACTTGCTCGAGGACCATTTCCGTCCGGTCGCGCACGGAAAGCAAATCCTCCACGCGTCCTTCACGGACCAGTTGGCCGCGGGCGAGAATCCCCACGCGGTCGCAGATTTCCTGCACCTGCGAAAGCAAATGCGAGCAGAGGAGGATCGTCTTGCCGCGCGCTTTGAGCGCGAGGATGAGATCGCGGATCTCGCGCGAGCCCACCGGATCGACTCCCGCCGTCGGCTCGTCAAGCACAAGCAGGCCGGGATCCTGGACCAGCGCTTGGGCCAGCCCGATGCGCTGCAGCATGCCCTTCGAGTATCCGCCCACCCGACGGTCGGCCGCCTCGGTCAATCCGACCAACTCGAGCAGTTCCTTGACGCGGCTTTCCAGTCTCGCGCCGCCCAAGCCGCTCAGCTTGCCGAAAAAACGCACGGTCTCTTCCCCGGTGAGGAATTTGTAAAAATAAGGATTCTCCGGCAGGAACCCGACGTCCTTGCGGCTCCGCACCAGCGTGCTGTCCTCGCCGAACACTTTTGTCTGGCCGCGCGTCGGCGAAACCAGCCCGAGCAGAATCTTCAGCGTCGTGCTCTTGCCCGACCCGTTCGGACCGAGGAGTCCGTAAACCTCGCCCGGCTCGACCTTGATCGAAAGATCCCGCACCGCCACCACCCGCTCGCGGCGCATGGGAATTTTGAAGACCTTGGTCAGGTGTTCGATCTCGACGGGGGCGGCGCTCATTGCGGGAAAATTCCTACCTTACTCCGCCGCGCTTTCCCATCTTCGATTTTCCCGACGCTGAAAGGGACGGCCAAAGGTCATGAAAGCTTCGGGATCACCCTCTTGGTCCTCCGTGGCCTCGGCGGTTTTTTCTCTCAGAAACGTATCTCGAACCCCCGCAACCCCGGCGGTTTGACCATCTCCGCGGCCGCCTCGCCCCCGATGTGCCCGGCCAATTCGCTCTCCCGCACCGCGGTCAGAAATCCGTCCACCTCCGCATTGTCCCCGGAAGCCACCAATTCCACCCGCCCGTCGGGCAAATTCCGCACGTAACCCGCCAGATCGAAGCCTGCCGCGACCCGCCGGGCCGTGTAGCGGAACCCGACACCTTGCACGCGTCCCTCGTAGAAAACCTGCACCGTCTTGGCCATGCCTACGCGCGCACCTGCCCCGTGCCGGTGACGAGATATTTGTAGGTGGTCAATTCTTCCAAGCCCATCGGCCCGCGCGCGTGGAGCTTGTCCGTGCTGATCCCGATCTCCGCGCCGAAGCCGAACTCGCCGCCGTCGCAGAAACGCGTCGACACGTTCCAGAACACCGCTGCCGAGTCGACCGCGGCAAGGAATTTCCGCGCCGCCGCCTCGTCGGCCGTCACGATCGAGTCGCTGTGATGCGACCCGTAATGCTCGATGTGGTCGACCGCCTGCTCCAGCGAATCAACCACGCGGATGCTCAGGACCAGATCGAGGTATTCCGTGGTCCAATCCTCCTCCGTGGCCGCCTTCACGCCCGCGCCCAAAACCTCGCAGGTGCGCTGGTCACCGCGCAACTCGACGCCCCGGTCGCGCAGGGCTTTGGCCACGGACGGCAAAAATTTCTCCGCCACATCGCGGTGCACGAGCAGCGTCTCCATCGCGTTGCACACGCCCGGGCGCTGGCACTTGGCGTTGACCGCGATTTTCTCGGCCATGACGGGATCGGCCGCTTTGTCGACATAGACATGACACACCCCGTGGTAGTGCTTGATCACCGGCATGCGCGCGTGCCCGACCACCGCTTCGATCAGCGCATGCCCGCCGCGCGGCACGATGACGTCGAGATAGCGGTCCATCCGGGCGAGCAACCGCACGCCTTCGCGGTCGGTGAAAGGCACCAGCTGGACGATGTCCGCGGACAACCCGGCTTGGACCGCCCCGGCGGACAAGGCCGTCGCGATGGCCGCATTGGTATGGATCGCCTCCTTGCCCCCGCGCAGGATGCAGGCGTTCCCCGACTTGACGCAGAGCACGGCGGCATCGGCGGTCACATTCGGACGCGATTCGTAAATGATCCCCACCACCCCGATGGGCACGCGTAGCTTGGTGATCTGCATGCCGTTCGGACGCGTCCATTGACGGATGATTTCCCCGCAGGGATCGGGCAAACCGGCCACTTCGCGCACTCCGGCGGCCATGGCGTGGATCCGTGCCGTGTCGAGCTTGAGCCGGTCCACGGCGGCCGCATTCAAACCGTAGCCCGGCGCCGCTTGAAGATCCCGGACGTTCGCCGCGACAATAGCGTCCCCCGCCGCTTCGATGGCGTCGGCCATGGCCATCAGGGCCGCATTTTTCCGGTCCGCGCTGCACAGGGCCAGGGCACGCGCCGCCGCCCGGGCCCGGCGGCCCATTGCCTCGATTTGTTCTGCCAGATTCGCCGCTCCCATGGCCGGCCAATATCCGCCGCAGGGCACCGGGGTCCAAACCATTTCTGGCCGGCGGAAAAAATTTCTGCCTTGGCGCGGCTGCGGACCTGACGTCCGATTGGCGCCTCGCCCCGCAGGCCGGCCGCGCTACATTGCATACCGCCATGCCGACCGACGATCTCTTTGCCGCGGAATCCCCGAAGGTCCCCGCAGCCCACGCGCCGCTGGCCGAACGCATGCGGCCGCGTTCGCTCGGGGAATACGCCGGGCAGGAACACATCCTCGGCCCCGGCAAACTGCTCCGCCGGGCCATCGAGGCGGACCGGTTTTCGTCCATCGTGCTCTACGGACCACCGGGAACCGGCAAGACCAGCCTGGCCGAAATCATGGCCCGCACGACCCACGCCCGCTTTGAGCGCCTCAGCGGGGTGGAAAGCACCGTGGCCGAAATCCGCAAAGTCATGGCCGCCGCGGCCCTGCGCCTCTCACGCGACGACACGCGCACGGTTTTGTTCATCGACGAAATCCACCGCTTCAACAAAGCGCAGCAGGACGTCCTCCTGCCCGATGTGGAACGCGGCACGGTGCGCCTCATCGGGGCCACGACCATGAACCCGTTTTTCTACGTCAACAGCCCGCTGGTCTCCCGCTCGCTGGTCTTCGAACTGCGTCCGCTCTCCGCCGCGGATTTGCGTGCATTGCTGGACCGCGCCCTCGCCGACACGGAACGCGGACTCGGCGGGCGGAAAATCACCCTCCATGCGGACGCCGCCGCCCACCTCGCGGAGATCTGCGACGGCGATGCCCGCCGCTGCCTCAATGCGCTGGAACTCGCCGCCTTGACCACCGAGCCGGATGAAACGGGCGCCGTCCACCTGACCCGCGCGGTCATGGAGGAAAGCATCCAGCGCAAAGCCGTGGTCTACGATGCCCATGACGATGCCCACTATGACACGATCAGCGCTTTGATCAAAAGCATCCGCGGCAGCGATCCCGATGCCGCGCTTTACTGGCTGGCCAAGATGCTCCATGCCGGCGAGGACATCCGTTTCATCGCCCGGCGTCTGGTCATCGCGGCCAGCGAGGACATCGGGCTGGCCGACTCGCGCGGACTGCTCGTCGCGGTGGCCGCGCAGCAAGCCTGCGAGTTCGTCGGACTTCCCGAAGCCCGGATTCCCCTCGCCCATGCCACCGTCTATCTGGCCACCGCACCGAAAAGCAACACGGCCTACGCCGGACTCCTCGCCGCGCTCTCCGACCTGCAGAAAGGCCGCACCCTGGCCGTGCCGGAACACCTCCGCGACAAACATCCGAAAACTTCCGGCCAGACGGATCCCGTGCCGGGCTACCAATACTCGCACGACTTCCCCGACGCCTACGTCCCCCAAGCCTACCTCCCCGAAGGCCGCGTCTTTTACCAACCGTCCGACCGCGGGGAAGAAAAACGCATTGCCGAACGCCTCGCCCACTGGCGGAGTCTGTTCGAAAAGATGTAGCGGCGGCGTCCCCGCCGCCGGTCGTTCCGTTGGATTCGTCGCCGGGGACGGCGCCGCTACAGTTGAGCAGAGAGTTTGGTCAGTGCCCCGTAATGCTCCGGACGCCGGTCGCGGAAGAACCCCCACTGGGCGCGCTGGTTGCGGATGGCGTCGAGATCGAAAGTGTGGGTGAGCACCGCTTCGCTCGTCCGATCGGCCTCCGCGACTTTGGCCCCGGTTTCGTCCGCGATGAAAGACGACCCGTAGAAAGTCATCTCGGAATTCCTGCCCTTCTCCGCGCCGATACGGTTCGAAGCCACCACTGGCACCATGTTCGAAGCCGCGTGGCCCTGCATGGCACGCTGCCA
This sequence comes from Chthoniobacterales bacterium, assembly GCA_040881855.1. GTDB lineage: Bacteria > Verrucomicrobiota > Verrucomicrobiia > Chthoniobacterales > JACTMZ01 > JACTMZ01. The sequence goes on from JBBECM010000069.1 coordinate 5,489, forward strand.
GTGTCCGCTCGAATCCCAGTCGGGGAATTGCGGCTCGGTCCCGATCGCGGTGGGATAGAGCAGCACCTCCGCCCCGCCGAGGACAAGACAACGCGCGGTCTCGGGGAACCATTGGTCCCAGCAAATGCCCAGACCGATCTTGCCGAACTTGGTCTCCCAGACGCGGAAGCCGGTGTCGCCGGGATTGAAGTAATACTTTTCCTGGTAGCCCACGCCGTCCGGGATGTGCGTCTTGCGGTAGAGACCGAGCATCTTCCCGCCGGCGTCGATCATGGCGACCGAATTGAAATAGGCTTGGTTGTCGCGCTCGAAGAAGCTGAAGGGCAGGACGACGTCCAATTCGCAGGCCAGCGCTTGGAATCTGGCGATGCCTTCGTTGCCTTCGACCGGACGGGCCAATTCGAAACAAGCCGGCAACTGGTCCTGGCAAAAATAGGGCGTCTCGAAAAGTTCCTCGATGAGGATGATGTTCGCGCCCTGCGCGGCGGCCTGGCGGATCAACTTTTCCGCGCGGTCGAGACTGGCGGCCCGGTCCTTGCCGCAGGCCATTTGCGTGGCCGCCAGAGTGACGTTTCTCATTCTGGGTCTGCGGTAGGGTCCGCGCGCCGAGCAGACCGGAGCATGAGAAAAACAAAAGCGAGCGGACGCCTCGGCGAGGCGTCCCTACCGGGAGGGAGAGGCCGCGTGACCATGCTCAGGCGGTTTCTTTTCGGCGCTGGCGCAAGGTGATGCGTTTCATGCGCGCGTGGTCGTCCGGGCTCCAGCTTTGGATTTCCGGATCGTCCTTGAAGGCCTGGTGCACGAGCCAACGGTCGTAGGCGTTGAGCGGTTCGGTCTGCAGGGGCTTGCCGCGCTCTTTGACCAGGTCGGCGATGGCCCGCATTTTTTCGACCAGCCGGTCGTTGCGCATGGCCCGGCGGTGCTCCACATCGACGGTGACGCGCGGGGCCTTGGGATCGCCGGCCTGCAGGAGGCGGTTGAGGAGATACTGGATGTCCTCCAGCGTTTCGTCGTTCGGGCCGGTGAGCAGATCGGCATCGCTCGTGTAGATCTGCAGGACGAGCCCGTGCTCGTTGGGCTGCTCCTCGATCTGCACGGCAAAACCGAGGTAGCCGAGCATGGTGTCGAGGATCTCTTTCGGCGTCATGGACCCGATCTTCGTTTTTTCCCTTTGCCCGCCTCAAGCGCTTTCTTTTGCACCACGGCTTTCTTTTCGAGGACGGGGAGCGGTTTGTTGCGGGTGGCGTAGAGCTGGATGATGGAAATGAGGTTCTGGGTCGTCCAGTAGAGCGAGAGGGCCGAGGCGAAATTGTAGGCGAAGAGGATGAAAATGAGCGGCATGAACATGAACATGCGCTGCTGCACGGCATCGCCCGTCTTGGGCGTGATGTGCATCTGCCAGAGCATGGTCAGGGCCATGAGGATGGGCAGGATGTTGACCGGAAATCCGAAGAGGTGGCCGATGGTGTCCGGCTGGGAAAGGTCGTTGACCCAGAGGAAGGACGAATTGCGCAGCTCGATGGCCGTGCCGAGCATGGAATAAAAACCGAAGAAGATCGGGATCTGGATGAGCATCGGAATGCAGCCGCTGAACGGGTTGACCCCGTAGTCCTTGTAGAGCTTCATCAGCTCCTGGTTCATCTTGGTCGGGTCGTCTTTGTATTTCTCCCGCAACTCGGTCATCTTCGGCGAGAGCGCGGCCATGCGGCGCATCGAGTTAGTCGCTTTGTTCTGCAGCGGCCAGAGCATGGCCTTGATGATGATGGTCAGCACGATGATGGCCGCGGCAAAGTTGCCGAGGAACCCGTAGAGCGCGTTCATCGAGTAGAGGAGGATTTCGCTGACCCACTTGAAAATGCCGAAGTTCATCACCTCCTGCTCGCCCTGCCCGAGCTTGGACAGCCGCCCGAGATCCTTCGGACCGGTGTAGATCCGGAAGGTCCACGTTTTCGTCTGGCCCGGTTCGAGGAGGAAACCCGGCAACCCGAGGGCGCCTTCGATGCCGAAGACTTTCGTCTCCGTGTCCCCCCCGTGCAGCAGGTCGAGGCGCCGCGCCCAGACCGCGGTGCCGGGATCGCCGGAGGTCACGGCGACGATGTTGGCGAAATACTGGTTCTTGGCCGCCGCCCAACCGATGTTGTCCGACTTCTGCTCGTAGAAGTTTTGCGCGGCGCGCAGTTCGATCCCGGTCAGGGGGATCGAGCTTTGGTTGAACCAATTGACGTCGGTGAAAGTTGCCTTCCCGTCGCGATACCAGTCGAAACCGGTATACATCGTCATATCGGTCGAGTGAACCGGGGCCGCTCCGCCAGTGCTGAGATAAAACCCGGGCCGCTGCAGCGGGGTCGCCCCTTCGTTGGTGAAGTCGAGGGTCAGGTTAACCACGTAATCACCCCGGCCTTGGTCGGCTTCCGACACGGCGTAGGTCTTGCGGATTTGCAGGCCGTCGGGTTGCCGGCGGACAAAGACCGCCTCGTTCGGCCCGCCGGGGGCGACGGAGGCAAACCCGCCCAAAGCGGTGCCGGCCTGCTCGCCCAAAGTGCCGATGGGCAAGGCCTGCGGCAGGTTGAGCTCGACCTTGGCCCCGTTTTCACCGAGGTGATCGAGCAATTCGACCGAAGCAATGCCGCCCGTGTCGTCGGTGAACCGGAAATCAGCCAGACCCGTGGTCACCGTGCGCGTCGCGCGCGGCGCGGAAGGCTGCGAGGGGGCAGGCGCCACCGGGGCGACCGGTGCCGGCACCGGCGTTGCGCCTGTCGCTGCGGCGGGCGCGGCGGGTGCGGCCGTCGGGGCCGCGGCAGCTTGCGCCGATTCCGCCGCCCGGCGCTGCTCGGCCAGTTGCTCCGGCGTGGGCGCGTAGTATTGCACGTAAGCCCACTGCCACAGCCCGAGAGCCGCGATGCAGGCCAAGACCACGATCCAAGCCTTGCGGTCCATCAGCGCAGGACCTCCGTCAGACAAATCTCACGGGCCGGCGGCACCGGATCGCAGCCGCATCCGCCCCACGGGTGACAGCGGCAAACTCTTTTCAGGCCGAGCCAGCCGCCGCGCACCGCACCGTGGGTTTCCACCGCTTGGAGAAAATACTCCGAGCAACTGGGCAAGAAGCGGCAACCCGAGCCCGGTCCGCCCAGCCAAAGGAGGAAAGGCGAAACCGTCCATTGGTAAAGACGGATGGCCCAGCGGAGAAAAACCTTCATACCTTGAAATATCCGGCACGCGCGGCCAGCGCACGCCATTCCTCGGTCAGTGCGGCAAAGGTCGCGCGCACCGCGGCGCGGCGCAGGACGACCACCATCCACAACCCGGCCGGGAGCGATGGGCGGTGCACACGGAAAATTTCGCGGAGCCGGCGACGGGCCCGGTTGCGCTCCACGGCCGAGCCGGTGCGACGGGCCGCGATCACCCCGAACCGCGCGGGTTCGGAGAGGGGAGCTTGCCAGGTGCCGAGGACCATGAAATTGCCGTGCTGCGACTTGCCCTGTTCCCGCACCGCGGCGAATTCCGCGCGGTGTGTCAGCCGGGCCGGCTTCGGCAGGGTGAGCGCAGCCATTCAAGCCGCCCGGTGGAACGGGGCAACCGGTCAAGCGCCGGTGTGACGCGCGTATTGCACCTCGGCGCCCTTGGGCAACAAACGTTTGCGTCCGCGCTGGCGGCGGCGGGCCAAGGTGGCGCGCCCGCCTTTGGTTTTCATGCGGGCACGGAAACCGTGCTGACGTTTGCGGGTGCGCTTGGAAGGTTGGTAAGTTCGTTTCATGGGACAAAAAGTTCGTGCCGCAACCGTGGCAGACCGGCCAAGATGGGGAAACGGGGGCCGGATGTCAAACAATCCCGCCCGCCCCTGAAGCCATGCCCCGCGAATTCCTTCTGGTCGACGCCCACAACCTCATCTTCGCCACCCCCGACCTGGCCACCCTCCACCGGCGCAATCCCTTGGCTGCCCGCGAGCAATTGGTCCGGCTGCTGGAACATTACCAGGACGCCTCCGGGGTCCGCGTGGTGGCCGTCTTCGACGGCGGCAGGCAAACCAAGACCACCGCGGGGCTGTCCGGCCCGGCCGGCGTGCAGGTGTTTTACCCGAGGGCCGGACAAACCGCCGACGCCATCATCGAACGCCTCGTCCTCAAATACGCCGCCGCCCACCGGCTCACCGTCGCGACCAACGACAACCTCATCCGCACCGCCGCAGTCGCCGCGGGGGCCGCGACCATGGACAGCGAAACGCTCTCGGCCGAAATGCAACGCGCCGCCTCCGAACTCGCCGGCACGCTCGCGCATCTGCAACGGAAGAAATGAACGGTCAGGGCGAGGGCGTGAAAAGATCCCACGTCGTGCCCGCATCATCGGTCCACGGCACATTGTATTTGTAAATGGTGCCGTGCTGACGCTCTCCGAACGCACGGCGTTCGACTTGCGCCGGTTTGGCCCCGTCGATGCCGAAATCGAAGGTCACGATGCGCGCGCCGGGCTTCATCTGGCGCAATTGCGGGATCAATCCCCGCAGCAGATCGGGTTGCAAATAAAGAAAGACCACATCCGCATCGCGGAAATCGGTCTGGTAGATATCCCCCTCCACGATGGTCACCAGATTCTCCACCCCGGCCCGCTGCGCATTTTCACGGGACTTTGCGACCTGCGCCGGGTCGATGTCCACCCCGACCGCCTTGACCCCGTGACGCCGCGCCGCGGCCACCACGATGCGACCGTCGCCGCAGCCGAGGTCGTAAACTTTGTCGCCGGGCTGGATTTCCGCCAGATCCACCATGCGTTCGACCGCGGCCTGCGGGGTCGGCACGGTCAAGCGCTCGCCGGCTGAAGCGACGGCCGCGACCAGCAGCAGGCTGAAAAGCAATTTCATACCGTCAGGCCGCCGCGCGCTCGCGGTTGAGCCACACTTTGCACGCACTCTTCATGCGCGTGAGGATGTAGTAGACGGTCTGGCTGCGCTGGCGCACGAGCTGCGCGCCGACAATCTTCGGGACGAAATCGGCCGGCACTTCCATCACCTCCTCGATCGAAGCGCCCTCGAACCCCTTGCAGAGGATCGCCGTCATGGCCCGCGTCAGGGTCTGCACCTGCGGACCCAAGGTGATACGGAAACGCACCTTGCGGTCGGGATCGACCGAAAGAAAAACCCCCACCGTGTCGGTGCACTCCTCGTCCTTGCGCACATCCTCCAAGCTGAAGTTCTCGCCATCCCTCGGCGCCTGCGCCGCCGCTTGGTCGGCGTAAGCAATCAAAGTCTCCCGTTTCTCCTCCTCGGGCAACACTTCGAAGAGATCGATGATCTGCTGGAGCTTCGGCGGATAGGACATGGGATAGTTTACAGTTGGCCGTAGTCAGTTTTCAGGCAGAGCGAAGGGCAGCGCTCCGGTCTTTCCCAAATTTCAGCTCTTCAGCGTTTCAGCTTTTTCTTCCCTCACTCTCCCACCGCGATCGGCGCGCGCACGCGGTTGCCCCACTCGGTCCACGAGCCGTCGTAGTTGCGGACTTTGTCATAGCCGAGAAGATAAGTCAGCACGAACCAAGTGTGGCTCGAACGCTCGCCGATGCGGCAATAGGCCACGATGTCGGTGTCCGGAGCCAAACCGCAGCCCTGCGTGTAGATTTTCTCCAGTTCTTCCCGCGATTTGAAGGTCCCGTCGTCGTTGACCGCCGTTTTCCACGGCACGCTGCGCGCGCCCGGCACGTGACCGCCGCGCAGGACGCCTTCCTGCGGGTATTCGGGCATGTGGGTGATCTCGCCGCGGAACTCGCCGGGGGAACGCACGTCAATCAGCGGGAGCTTTTCCTCGCTGTGCTTCTTCGCATCCTCGTAGAAGGCGCGGATGTCCGCGTCGCGACGCACCGGCGGCACCGGGTAGTCGACCGGCGCATAGTGCGGCTTCTCGCGGGTGAGCGGACGCCCCTCCGCCACCCATTTGTCGCGTCCGCCATTCATGATCCTGACATTTTTGTGACCGAAAAGACGGAAGACCCACAGCGCGTAGCAGGCCCACCAGTTCGATTTGTCACCGTAGAAAATGCATGTCGTCTCCGGACCGATCCCGTTCTGCGCGCAAACCGCGGCGAATTCCGCCGGCGAGATGTAGTCCCGCACCGTCTGGTCCTGCAGGTCGGCCCGCCAATCGATGTGCACCGCCCCCGGGAGATGTCCCGTCTCGTAGAGCAGCACGTCCTCGTTGCTCTCCACGATGCGCACCGAGGGGTCGTCGAGGTGCGACGCCACCCAGTCGGTGGAGACGAGGGCTTCGGGATGGGCGTAATCTTTTGGGCTCATAATGGGGAAAGTAGTGGACGTGTCCGACAGGATGGTTCCCGCAAGGGCATGGGACAAGGAAAAGGCGGCTGCAAAATGTTGCGGCGACGTCCCCGTCGCCGGTTGTTTCGCTGGCCCGCCGGCGGGGACACCGGCGCTACACAGGTCAAGCCGGCGGCGCCGGGAAACGGAGGGGGTGGGATTTGAACCCACGGAGACTCGCGCCTCTTCGGTTTTCAAGACCGATGCATTAAACCGCTCTGCCACCCCTCCTCTTCGCTCCGGCGCAAAAGTTATCGGCAGACCAAGGGGTTGTCCATCCCGCGGGGCGCCCCGCAACCATCCGCAGGTCCATCGGCCCGAAAAAAAACCGCCGCCCGGAATGCGGACGGCGGCTGTGAATTGGTGAGTGGGAAAGCTTACTCCATCTTCTGTTGGACGTCTTGACCGACGGCCTTGACACCTTCGCCGGCTTGCTCGACCGCGCTACCGGCGGCCTTGAGCGTGTCTTTAGTCGCATCGTAAGCACCTTCCACGCCGGTCTGGATCGCGGAGCCGGTGGCGTCCAACGTGGAGCCCATGTCTTCAGCCACGCCGCTGGCCATATCCTTGACCGCAGCGCCGGTGGCATCGAGCGAAGCACCGACATCTTGGGCCGTGCCTTGGGCGACATCTTTGACCGCCTCGCCGGTCGCGTCGACCGCGGCAGCCGTGCCCGCCGCAGCATCCTTGGTGGCATCCCAAGCACCTTCGGCCACCGCGGAAGTGCCTTCGGCCGTGGCTTGGACAGCTTCGCCGGCTTTTTCAACGGTTTTTTGGGCGTCTTGGCCGACTTGATCGCAAGCAGTCAAGCCGAGCACGGTGGTGGCGGAAACGAGAGTTAAGAGATTTAATTTCATAGCAAAGGCAAAGGTGGCGGCTCCGCGCTCGGGGAGCAACCCCTTTTTGCAAAATAATCGCGTGGAAAACACCGGCAACGCCCCCGGCTGGCTCCTGAGGTAGGATTGATCGCCGACTGGCGATCTTTCCAGTCTTGCCGCCTCCGGCGGATGGCTCGGACTCTCAGTAGCCGACTTTCGGCTGGCTCCTGAGGTAGGATTCGAACCTACGACCAATCGGTTAACAGCCGACCGCTCTACCACTGAGCTACTCAGGACTCTGCACCGGAACGGAGCAAAGAAACAGGCCGGTGCCACGCTGTCAAGATTTCGACGGCCCCGCCTTGACCAACGCTCTAAGCAGTATTCGGTTTTGACCTGATCCTCACGTTTCGTTAAACCGCCCGCGATGGGCGAGCAAAGCGGACAAGAAACTATCTTCCAAGGACTTGGCGTGTCGTCGGGCATCGCCGAGGGGGAGGTCGTCGTGCACTGGCAGGACGAGGAGGAAATTCCCCTGCGCGACATCGGCCCCGAAGATATTCCGGGTGAGATCGAGCGCTTCGAGGCGGCCCTCATCGCCACGCGCCGGGAACTCCTCGACATCCAACAAAAAATCGCGGGCGCCATCGGCGCGGCGGACGCCGGCATTTTCGACGCCCATCTGCTCGTGGTCGAAGACCGCACACTCATCGACGAGGTCCTGCGCGGCCTCGAGCGGGACCTGCACAACATGGAATTCGTTTTCCACCAGGTCGCCGAAAAATACTGCCGCACCCTCGCGGCCATCGACGACCCCTACCTGCAGGAACGCGTGGTCGACATCGAGGACGTCACCCGCCGCGTCATCCGCCACCTCCTCGGCAAATCCCGCGAGGAATTCCACAAGCTCGACCGCCCGCACATCATCGTCGCGCACAACCTCACGCCGTCCGACACCGCCCTGATCAACCGCGACCTCGTCCGCGGCTTTGTCACCGAACAGGGCAGCCGCACCTCGCACAGCGCCATCATGGCACGCTCGCTGGGCATCCCCGCCATCGTCGCCCTGCCCGGCATCTGCAACGCCCTGACCACCGGCGACCACGTCCTGCTCGACGGCTACAGCGGCAAGCTCGTCCTCGGGCCCTCCGCCCAGACCCGCTACGAATACGGCCAGATCGAAAGCCGCAAGGTCGAGGTCGAGCACCAGCTCGAAGCCATCCGCGAGACACGCTCGGAAACACGCGACGGCAAGCACATCGTCCTCTCGGCCAACATCGAACTGCCCTCCGAACTCGACGCCGTGACCCGCTCCGGCGCCGAGGGCGTCGGCCTCTTCCGCACCGAATTCCTCTTCCTCAACCGCCCGCAACCGCCCTCGGAAGACGAGCAATACGAGGCTTACAAACTGGTCGCGGAAAAATGCGCGCCCCACGGCGTGATCATCCGCACCCTCGATATCGGCGGGGACAAACTCATGCACCTGTCCGACCAGCCCGCGGAGGACAACCCCTTCCTCGGCTGCCGGGCCATCCGCCTCTGCCTCGCGCAGCCGGAACTTTTCAAGACGCAACTCCGCGCCATCCTGCGCGCCGGCGCCCACGGCCACGTCCGCCTGATGTATCCCATGGTCGGGCAGACCGACGAAATCCGCCGCGCCAATGCCTTGCTCGAGGAGTGCAAACGCGAACTCGCGGACCGCGGTATCCCCTACCATCACGACATCGAGATCGGCAGCATGATCGAATTGCCCGCCGCCGCGCTCATTGCCGACCAACTGGCCAAGGAGGTCCGTTTCCTCAGCGTCGGCACCAACGACCTCGTGCAATACACCATGGCCGTCGACCGCGGCAACGAGCGCATCACCCATCTCTACCAACCGACCCATCCCGCCGTGCTGCGCCTCCTCGCCATGGCCGCCAAGGCCGCCCACGACCACGGCATCTGGATCGGCGTGTGCGGCGAGATGGCCTCGGAAATCCACCTCACACCGTTGCTCCTCGGGCTCGGCATGGACGAACTCAGCGTGGTCACCGCCGCTGTCCCGCGGGTCAAGAAAGCCGTGCAGTCCCTCGAAGCCAAAGGATGCGGGGAAATGGTCTGCCAGGCCTCCGGCATGACCGATCCGCAGGCCATCGAGGAATTCTGCCGCACCTACGCGAAGAAGCATTACCCCGAGTTGTTCGACTGCTGATTTCGGGCAAACTCCGGTTGGTTTGGCAACTCTGCCGACTGGACACTGCCAACTGTAAACTTTTGTTCCGCATGCGCCTCACCGACATCCGCACTGCGCTCGACGAGTTGCAAATGCGACCGACCAAAAGCCTCGGGCAGAATTTTCTCCACGACCAGAACCTCGCCCGCACCATCGCCGCCTCCGCCGTGCCGGAGCGCGCCGGGTTCGCCGTGGAAATCGGCCCCGGCCTCGGCTCGCTCACCGCACCGCTCCTCGAGCGCTGCGAGTGTTTGCTCCTCATCGAGAAAGACGCGCGCCTCGCCGACTGGCTGCGGACCCGATTCCCGGCCGACCGCGTCGAGATCGTCTGCGCCGATGCCATCGACTTCGACTGGCGTCCCTTGCTCCGACACGGACCCTTCCCGCTGGCCGGCAATCTCCCCTACTACGCCACCTCGCCGATCTTGCGCCACTGGCTCGCACCCTGCTCCCCGGTCACCCGCGCTGTCTTCGCCGTGCAGGACGAATTCGCCGCGCGCCTCGCCGCGGGCCCCGACCGTCCGGACTACAGCGCGCTCACCGTCCGCACGCAAAGATTGTGGCAGGTCCGCCGCGAGCGCGCGCTGCCGCCCTCGGTTTTCTTCCCGGAACCCGGAGTCGACTCCGCCCTCGTCCTCCTTGAGCGCCGGTCCCCCCGCGAGTTCCCCCCGGTCCGCGCCACCTTCTTCGACCACCTCGTGCAACGCGGCTTCAGTCAGCGCCGCAAGCAATTGAAGTCCTTGCTCAAACCCGACACCTCCGCGTGGTCCGCTTGGTGCGGGATCCAAAACCTCCCGCCGACCTGCCGCGCCGAAAATCTTTCCGTCCCGCAATGGATCGACCTCGCCCGCACCCTCGATCCCGCCGCCGCGCACCCTGCGCAGCATGACGGCGAGATGTTCGACGTCGTGGACGAAGGCGACCATGTTATAGCGACCAGACCGCGCAGCGAAGTGCACGAAAAGAATCTCCTCCACCGCGCCGTCCATATCCTCGTCTTCAACCGGCAAGGCGAACTCCTCCTGCAAAAGCGCTCCGCCTGGAAAGACCGGGAACCTTCCAAATGGGACTCCAGCGCCGCCGGCCATCTCGAGCCCGGCGAGAGTTACCAAGCCGCCGCCATCCGCGAGACGGACGAAGAACTCGGCATCCGTCCGCAGCTCACGCCCATCGGAAAAATCCGCGCCTGCTCGAACACCGGCCAGGAATTCGTCGAAGTCTTCACCGCGCCAAGCGAAGGCCCCTTCATCCTCCCGCCCTCCGAAATCCACCACACCCTTTTCCTGCCCCTCGAAGAAATAAAGGTCTGGCTCGCCGCCCGCCCCCAAGATTTCGCCCCCGGCTTCTGGGAAGTCTGGAAGCTCTGGGTGTCCCGCTAAGGCAGCTGCCCCAGCCCTCTGCCCGCCTTCCTCTGGCTGAAAACTGCCAACCGAACACTGAACATTGTCCGGTCGCTCGTCCGCCGGACTACAGGAAAACCCTCTCCAAAAACACCCGATCGGGGAAATTGAGCCACCGCGGAGCAGGGCTTAACTTGTCTTCGTTATGAAGAAACACACCACACTCAAATCAAAGTTCAACTCGGCGTTCAGCTTGGTCGAACTTCTCGTTGTCATCGCGGTTATCGCCGTCATTGCGGCTATCGCGATCCCAAACATCACCGGCGCACGTGAAGCAGCCGTGACTTCTACAGCCGCGTACAACGCCGACTCAGCCGAACGTTTCATCACACAGGTGAATGCCGTCGGCGCTACAAATGGCGTTGGCTCTGGCGCTGCCTCCACCAGCAACCTGACCGGTGTTTTCAGTGCTGTCGTAGGTTCGGGAACCAACACAAATACTGTGACCTTCACCTACACCCCGTAGGACTCCAGCGTCGAAACAATCAAAACAGGCCCCACGCAAGTGGGGCCTGTTTTTTAACCAAGAAAAGTTCAGACCTCTTTGTCCGCTATGAGGTTGCGGTTACTGCGCGCAGTGATAATTTGAAGGTATGCGATCGACTGCACACTGCGAAAGTCGAGGCTGCTGCGAAGGCCAGGCGTTGATTTTGAGGAGAGTTCGGGCTTTCAGCTTGGTGGAAATCCTTCTCGTCATCGCTGTGATCGGAATCATGGCCGGCTTGGCCGTCAGCTACATCGGAGGGGCCTCAGAAAGCTCTCAAACACTTGTTGCCCGCCAGCAGCAAGTCCAACTCCAGACCGCGTTAGACTCATGGATCGCCGCCCGGTCCTCCGGCACGGCGGGTCTGGGCGGGGCCAAGGCGGCTTACAGCGCGGACGCCGCCACGATGCTTGCCGCTCTCAGTCCCTACTTGCGGGATCCCGGCATCTTCAGCGTTTCGGGCGGCGCCGTGAGCAGCAGCGCTCTCTCCGCCGCGGGCAAATCACTGCAATTTTCCTCGTGGACCGACAACGGTTATCCGAAGGTTTTGATGCCGTGAAACGCATCTTCCGCCAACCGCATCGGCACCGCGCCAGCAAAGCCGGCTTCTCCTTGGTCGAGATCCTCGTGGTGCTGGTCATTTTGGGAACCGTTCTCTTTCTCGCCATTCCCAACATCGTCCAGGTGCGCAGTGACAGTGAGGACAACCTCGCGCGGGCGCGGGCCGAAGCCCTCAACGTGGCCGCGGCCGCTTATTTCCAAGCCGTCGGGCGGCAAGCGGCCACCGCCGCTTGGACCGGTGCCGCCAACAGCGACACGCGCTATGCGCTCATCTCGCCCTACCTTGCCTTCGCCTCGACCAATCTCGCCGGCTTCATGCCAACCGGCTACAGCGTTTCGTTCAGCACGACAGATCCCCTGCGCCAGAAAGCAGCTCTTTTCCGGGGTACCAACGCGCTTTCCTACTGAGCGCTGACGGGCTTGCGTCCGGCGCTTTGCGGCCGCAAATTAGAGGTTGCCGTCCGAAATGCCCGCAATCGCCCCTCTGAAACCAAATGCGCTCCTCGACAGAGGGCTGAGCGCCCCGCTCGACACGGCGGAGAACGTTTCCGATTTCCAAGGCTCTCTCGCCGTGGCCAATGGCGTTGCTTCCGAGGACGCCTTCGAGTGGTTGGCCGGCAAATTCGACCTCATCCCGCTGGCCAATCCCCGGCTCATCCTTTCCGTCGCGGCCGAAAACAGCTTCCGGGCCCTTGCTTCGGCCCCGCAGTCGCCGGATAACTTGCCCTGGCTCCCGGTTGGCAAGCTCGGGCCCTTGCTCGTCCTCGGGCATTACAATCCCGCGTCAACGGATTGCTGGCATATTCCCGAGGCCTTCGTGATCAGAGTCCTGCTCGAACAGCCTTCTTACGAAGCACTGCACGAGGACCTGCGGGCGCGGTTGGATGCGCGACCTTTGGCACGAACCGAGCCGCTGAAGATCGGAAACCCGCCCGGCCCCGAAGCGTCACCGGAAAACATGCTCAAATGGCTCCTTTCCGAGTATCCTTTCCGCGAAGAAGAACGAACCGTCCTCGCCGACGCCATCGACACGTTGGCTGGAGTGTCGGGGGCCAACGTCCTGCAACTCAAGACGCTGCCCTCCGGGTTCGCCGCCGCGCTGCGCCGCCTCTGCACCGGCGATGCCTGTTTCAACGCCACGCTTGCGCCGCGACAAAAGGCCTTCCCGGAAACCCTCCTCGAGAAGCACGCCGTTTTCCCGCTCTACGCGGGCAAAAAGACGATTTACCTGCTGAGCAGCCAGAAGCGCATCTTCGGCTTCGAAGACGAATGGCTCTCCAGCACCTCCGACACCCGCGAACTCCGCGTCATCCTGTCCGACAAGGAGTCGATCATGCGGCTCATTGCCCGGGACCGGGGCAACGCCGCGGTGGGTGGCACCGAAACGGTGGTCGGCGAGATGATCGAGTCCGGCGTGGCCAACATTGTCGATATCGACGAAAATGAAATCGCCCGCATCAACCCGGCCAGCATCAACACGACTGCCGAGCAGGCGTTGCACTGGGTCTTGCACCGCTCCATCACCGGTCGGGCCAGCGACCTGCACATCGAGAAATATTTCAACATGGCGCGTTTCCGCGGCCGGATCGACGGCGAGCTGGTCACGCTCTTCTCCGCCCCCGAAGAGCTTCTGCCCCGCTACATCAGCCTGATCAAAAATTACTCCAACATGGGTCAGGAAAGGCAGGAGGCGCAGGACGGACGATTTTCACTCCGGCTGGGCAAGCGCCGGATCGACTGCCGCGTTTCGGCCATCCCCTGCCGCAAGGATCAGCAGAAGATCACCATCCGCTATCTGGACAAAGCCGAGGGGGTGAAGAAGCTGAGCGAGCTCAACCTCTCCCAGCGCAACCTCGAAATGTTGCAAGCCGCCATGTCGCGGGACCAAGGGCTCATCCTCATCACCGGTCCGACGGGCAGCGGCAAAACAACCACCCTCTACGCACTTCTCAACAGCGTGAACGGCGAGAGCGTCAACATCCAAACGATCGAAGACCCCATCGAATACGAAATCGAAGGGATCAACCAGACGCAGACCGACCCTATCCACGACATCGACTTCGCCCAGGGCCTGCGCCGTTTGATGCGTGCGGACCCCGACATCATTCTCATCGGCGAGTGCCGCGATGAGGAAACAGCCAGCGCCGCGGTCAACGCCGCCCTCACGGGTCACCTTGTGCTCACCACCCTGCACGCCAACGACTGTCTGCGCGCGGTCAGCCGATTCATCTCCATGGGTGTTCCGCCCTACCTCCTGGCGGACTCGCTCGCCTTGACCCAAGCACAGCGCCTCGTCCGACGGCTTTGTCGCAACTGCAAAACCATGGCTCCCCTGACCACCCAGCAGCGGCAGATCTTCGCTCTCAACAAGGTCGAGATACCCGGCAACGTCACCCACCTTTATGAAGCCCAAGGCTGTCCCGAATGCCGCGAAACCGGCTACCGCGGCCGCTTGGCCCTCATGGAAATGTGCCCCATCGACCACACGCTGGCCGATCTCATCTCGGTCAACGCCCCGCAGGGGGAACTGCGTAAAATCGCTTCAGCCCGCGGGATGCGCACCCTTTACCAGGAGGGCTTGGTGCAGATCGCTGAAGGGAACACTTCGCTCGAAGAAATCAAATGCCTCAGCTACACGGGCGTCTCAGAACCGGAAGCGGCCGTCACCGGAACCGGCGAAGGTCTGGATATCTGATCAACTCGCGGTCTCTTCTCCCCCACCCGCCACCTGAACCGCCTCCGTCCCCGCAGCGATGCACGTCCAGCACACCTACCGGATCCGTCACCGCGGCATCGAAAGCACACCCTTCACCCTGCGCGACTTGCGCCAGATGTGGCAAGCCGGACAAATCGACGCGAGCACGGAGTTCAGAAGGGGAGACTCCGAAGTGTGGCTGGACGCCAACGATTTATTGCCCGAGTTGGAATTCAGCGGCGATGACTCCGGCAAGACCACGGCAACGCCGGATCCCGCCACCTTGCGGGGTCCTGAATTTTCGCGCCTCACCCCGATCGCACCCCAAAGCGTCCGCCTGACCTCGGTGCGCGTGCCTTTCCGCGAAATTCTCGTCCTTGTTTTGAAATTCTATCTCGCCGCGTTGCTTATCGCTCTCGCCATCGCCGCGCTCTGGGTTTTGCTCGGCTACCTCCTCCGCTGACGCAGTCAGCAGCGGTCCGCTCCAAATTCGAGCGGAAACCCGTCGGGATGCAATGTCACTCCGGGCAGCGCAGGCCCTCGGTCGGCTTGACTCCAAGCTCCCCACTCCCTGCTCCCCGCCGCTTAGGCGCGCCACGCGCGCCTAAGCCTCAATGATATGGTTCCGGATGGCATAGCG
>JBBECM010000070.1:0-3157 GCA_040881855.1 Chthoniobacterales bacterium
CCCATTTCATCCCCTCCCGCGCGCAGCGCGCTCCCCCCCAATATTCCCGCCCCCCCGCAACAACCCAACCCCGCGTTCCCCCGAGTGACTCCAGCACCCCTGAAATTTTTCAACCCCCTGGCCGAAATCACCATCACCGGCCAAAATCTCCCCCATTGGGAACAAGCGGGCGCAGCGTATTTTCTAACCTTCCGGTTGGCCGACGCCTTGCCCGGCAGCCTGCTGCGCACATGGAAAGACGAACGAGCCCAATGGATGCTCCTGCATCCCGAACCATGGGATGAAGCCACCCGGGTCGAATACCACCGCACCTTCCCAGCTCGCATTGACCGATGGCTGGACGAAGGCCACGGATCCTGCCTCCTGCGGGACACACCCTGCCGGAATGCCATCGAAAACGTTCTGCAACATGACGACGGCCAATCCTGTTTCCACCACGCGTGGGTCACCATGCCGAACCACGTGCACGTGCTCTTTTCCCTGAAAGCACCAACGAACCTCCCCACTCTGGTGGCCGCTTGGAAAAGTATTTCCGCCCGCCGCTTGGCGAAGTTCCGCCAAAAGCGCGGCGCCGTGTGGCAACGTGACTACTTCGACCGCCTCATCCGGGATGCAACGCACTTCGCTAACTGCGTGCGATACATCCGCCGCAACCCGCACAAAGCAGGGCTTCGTGCGGACGAGTATTCCTTGTGGGAAAGCGAATTGGCGCGCTCCATCGGGGAATACTGAGGCCATTCGCCGCATGGGCGCCCGAACCAAGTGGGACGAGGGCGTCCCACCTCCCGGCGAAACCATCCGCGCCCCCTTCCTCGGCATCGACCCCCGCGGCGACCTCCTCCTCGAAATCAAAGGCCACCCCGTCACCCACTCCGCCCCCCACGTCCAACTGATGAGAGAGATCCTGTAATATCCCAAGGAGATGGGGCGCCCCCGCCCCATTTCATCCCCTCCCGCGCGCAGCGCGCTCCCCCCCAATATTCCCGCCCCCCGCTACGGTCCAAATACCACTTGCCCCCACGCACCCGCCCCCGCGACATTGTCAAACTCATGACCGACCTCAAATTCACCGCCGACGGACTCATCCCCGTCATCGTGCAGGAAGCCAGCGAGACACAGCCCCCTCGCGGCCGCGTGCTCATGATGGCTTGGATGAACCGCGAGTCGCTGCAACTCACGCTCTCCACCGGCAAAATGCACTACTGGAGCCGCTCGCGAAAAAAACTCTGGTTCAAAGGCGAATCCAGCGGCCACACCCAAGATGTCATTCGCTGGTATGCCGACTGCGACCAAGATTGCCTCCTCTTCGAAGTGCAGCAGACCACCGGCGCCTGCCACACCGGCTACCAGAGTTGCTTCTTCCAAGGCTATGACATGAATAGCGAACTACTGCCCGTTACAGAGCCCCCCGCCTTCGACGCGGGTCAAGTCTACTCCACCCCCAAGTTATAGCGGCGGTCCTATGACCGCCGGTGCCTCACCCCCCGATTGCTCCGGCGGTCATAGACCGCCGCTACAAAACATCGACTCCCACGACCTCCGCTCCCTCGCCACCCGCCTCGGCCCCGGCCTTCTCCGCCAGCGCCTCCACCGCCAAGCCAACCTCCGCGCCCGCCTCGTCCACCAAGGCGAAGGCCCGCTCGCCGTCGAACGCGTCATCCCTGTCGACCGCCTCATCACCCGCCTCCTCCGCTGGACCGGTCTCGCCGCCCGCGGCCGTGCCAACTGCCTCGCCATCCGCACCATCACCCGCGAGCAACCCCTCGCCAACCTCCCACCCGCCTTCGACCGCTTCCGCCTCCTCCAACTCTCCGACCTCCACCTCGATTGCGTCGCCGGCTTCACCGA
The DNA here is from genome assembly GCA_040881855.1 of Chthoniobacterales bacterium. Taxonomy (GTDB): domain Bacteria; phylum Verrucomicrobiota; class Verrucomicrobiia; order Chthoniobacterales; family JACTMZ01; genus JACTMZ01. The sequence continues at coordinate 1,849 of JBBECM010000070.1, forward strand.
CCGCTTGGTCGGCCTTCTCCACGACACCCCGCACGACCTCGCCGTCATCACCGGCGACTTCGCCGACCATCCGGCCGGTCACTTCCACGATTGCCTCGGCGACATCCGCCGCATCGCCGCCGCCCTCCAACCCCGTGCCCTCGCCATCCTCGGCAACCACGACATCATCGAAATCGCCCCGCACCTCGAAGAAACCGGACTCCGCGTCCTGCTCAACGAGAACATCACGCTCGAGCGCGACGGACAAAAACTCTGGATAGCCGGCACCGACGACCCGCACTTCTACCGCACCCACGACTTCGAAGCCACCCGCCGCGGCATCCCGTCAGGCGCCTGCAGCATCCTTCTGACCCACAGCCCCGAGGTCTATGACGAAGCGCGGCACTACGGCTTCAACTTCATGCTGAGCGGACACACCCACGGCGGCCAAATCTGCCTCCCCGGCGGTTACGCCCTCGTCCGCAACGGCCGATGTCCGCCCGCCCAATCCCTCGGCCCGTGGACCCACCACGGACTCCGCGGCTACACCTCCCCCGGCACCGGCTCCTGCGGCGTCCCCGCCCGCTTCAACTGCCCGCCCGAAATCACCGTGCACGTCCTGCGCAACAAAATGTAGCGACCAGCCGTTTTCGTGGCATTGGCATCCTTGCCAATAAAGATCAGACCCCATCGGCAGGCTGCCGATGCCGCTTTAGGAAACGCTACATCTCCATCACGGAAACAACCCGCGATCCCGCTTGGCATCGAGCACGCGCTCGATGCCGATGGCCATGGCGGCGGTGCGGTTGGCCACGTTGCGCTCTTTGGCACGCTTGATCACCGCACTGAACGCCGTGTCGAGGATCCGGTAAAGGCGGTCGGTCATTTCAATGTCCGTCCAGAACAAGCTTTGCATGTCCTGCACCCATTCGAAATAGGAAGTGATCACGCCACCGGCATTGCAGAGCACATCCGGAATGACAAAAATTTCCTCCCGCCGCTGGTCGAGCACTTCATCCGCCTCGGGCGTGGTCGGACCATTAGCCGCCTCGGCCAGCACGCGGCAACGCAACAGCGCGGCATTGCTGGCGTGAATGACGCGCTCGACCGCCGCCGGCACCAGCACGTCGCACGGCAGTGTGAGAAAATCCTCCGCCTTGACCCGTTCCCCCTGGGGAAACGCCTCCAGCGTCTTGTGCTCCTGCACATGTTGGTCGGCAGCCGCCACGTCGAGACCTTTGGGATCGTAGAGACAGACCGTGTGGTCGCTCAACCCCGTCACTTTCATGCCGGATCGGTAAGCCAGCCCGCAGGCGGTGACCGATCCCAC
>JBBECM010000071.1:0-20266 GCA_040881855.1 Chthoniobacterales bacterium
GCCGACGGCATCGAACTCAACTTCGGCTGCCCCCACGGCATGTGCGAGCGCGGCATGGGGTCTGCGGTCGGACAAAACCCCGATGTGGCCGAAACCATCGTCGGCTGGGTCATGGAAGCCGCGGAAATCCCGGTCATCGTCAAGCTCACCCCCAACATCACCAACGTGGTCTACGCCGCCCGGGCAGCCAAGCGCGCGGGGGCCGATGCCATCTCGCTGATCAACACGATCAACAGCATCACCAACGTCAATCTCGACACCCTCACCCCCGAACCCTCCGTGCGCGGACTTAGCTCGCACGGCGGTTACTGCGGACCGGCGGTCAAACCGATCGCCCTCAACATGGTGCAAAGCTGCGCCGCCGACCCCGAAGTGAATCTTCCGGTTTCCGGCATCGGTGGCATCGGCAGCTGGCGCGACGCCGCCGAGTTCATCGCCCTCGGATCGCTCAGCCTGCAAGTCTGCACCGCGGTCATGCATTACGGCTTCCGCATCGTCGAGGACATGAACGAAGGTCTTTCCGACTACCTCGATTCCAAAGGCTATAAAAGCGTGGCCGAATTCTCCGGCGCCGCCGTGAAGAGCCTCTCCGACTGGAAATATCTCGATCTTCATTACAAACGCGTCGCCCGCATCGACTATGACAAATGCATCGGTTGCAACCTCTGCTACATCGCCTGCGAGGATGGCGCGCACCAATGCATCGATCTGGTCGACAGCGCGCCCTACGGACTCGGGCCCGGACGCGTCCCGGGCAAACCCGTGCCCAAAGTCCGCGAGGAAGACTGCGTCGGCTGCAACCTTTGCTCCATCGTCTGCCCGGTCGACGATTGCATCACCATGGTGGAAATCGACACCGGCCGGGACAAGATGAGCTGGGACGACTACCAGACCCGCCTGGCCAAGGGCGAAATGGAGCCCCTGCCGGCCCATCCGTGATCCGGCCTCTCGCGTCCGCGGATCTGGCTGCTTTGGCCCCGCTGTTCGCTGCTTACCTCGATTTTTACCGCGTCGACCAACTCCTTGACCGGCAGAGGGCTTTCCTTGCCGGACGATTGGCCGCCGGCGACTCGGCCGCCTTCGGAGCCTTCGAGGAATCCGGCCGCCTGACCGGCTTCGCCCTCTGCCATCTCGCCCACAACTCGCTCCGGCTCGCGCCGGCGTGGATCCTCCACGACCTTTTCGTCGCACCCGGCAACCGCCGGCACGGCACCGCCCGCCAGCTTCTCGATGCCGTTCACGCCGCTGCCCGGGCAGCCGGTGCTTGCGAAGTGACCCTCTCGACCGCACAGACCAACACCGCGGCCCGCTTGCTCTACGAACGTGCGGGCTACCGGCCCGACGAAGTCTTCCGCCCCTACGTTTTCGACCTGCACTGAGCGCAATCGGCATTGCCAAGTCTCCGCATCCGTCGGAATGTGCAGGTAATCCGCCGCCCATGCGCATCGCCATCTTCGGTGACATCCACAGCAACCTGGAGGCCCTCCAATCGGTCCTGGCCGACGCGCAAATCGAGGGCTGCACGCATTACATCTGTCTCGGCGACCTCGTCGGATACAGCGCGGACCCCAAGGCATGCATTGAATTGGTCCACTCGCTCGATTGCCCCGTGATCAAGGGCAATCACGACGAACAAGCTGCCATGTCGGGCTCTTTGACCGGCTTCACCGAACTGGCCGCGGCCGCCATGCAGTGGACGCGCAGGCAATTGGGCGAGAAGGACAAAGAATGGCTCCGCTCACTCCGCCTGCAGCGCGTCATCCGCGACTTCACGGTCGTCCACGCCACCCTCGACACCCCGCACAAGTGGGGCTACGTCGTCACCCCGGGCGATGCTGGAGCCAGCTTCACCTACCAGCACACGCCCGTCTGCTTTTTCGGCCACACCCACGAGCCCTTCCTTTTTTCCACCGGCATAGTGGTGAAGAAAAACACCTACGACAAACTCAAGCTCAAGCCCGGCACGCAATACCTGATCAATGCGGGCAGCGTCGGGCAGCCGCGCGACCAGGACTGGCGCGCCGCTTACGTCATTTACCAGCCGGACACTCTCGAAGTCGAACTCCGCCGTATTCCTTATGACATCGAGACCACCCAAAAGAAAATCCTCGAGGCCGGACTTCCCTTCGAACTGGCCGAGCGTCTCGCCTTGGGGATATGAATCCCGGGCGCATCCTTGTCCTCAAACCGAGTTCCCTCGGCGACATCGTCCATACTTTGCCCGCGGTGGCCGCCCTGAGCGCAAAATTTCCCCGCGCTCATCTCACGTGGATGGTCAATCCCGAGTGGGCCCCGCTCCTCGAAGGCAACCTGCAGATCAATGAAACCCTCGTTTTTCCCCGCGCCGATTTCCGCGGACCCCAAGGCTGGCTGCGTTTTGCCCGCTGGCGCCGCGCGCTGAAAAAGCAATCGCCACCCGACCTCATCCTCGATTTTCAGGGCCTCCTCCGCACCGCCCTCGTGGCCCGCGCCTTCCGCGGCGTGCCGGTTTACGGACTCTCCGACGCCCGCGAGGGTGCGCACCTCGTGCAGACACGCACTGTTCCCGTCGATCCGAAGGCCCACGCCGTCGAACGCTATCTCGCCCTCGCCGCCGCGACCGGGGCCACCCTGGCCGGGCCACCCGAATTCGCCCTGCCCGAAGGTGATCGCCCCACGGAGAACATTCCCGCCGGACCCTTCATCGTCTTCCATCCCTTTTCCCGCGGCCGTGACAAATCACTCTCACCGGAGGCCGTCCTCGCTTTCTGCCGCGCGGTCGATCTTCCGGTCGTCCTGGTCGGTCGCACCGACCTCGCGGTCCCCGACCTCCCGCCCACCGTCGCCAACCTTCTCAACCGCACCAGCCTGACCGAACTCCTCTGGCTCTTGCGCCAAGCCGCGTTCATCGTCAGCGTGGACAGCGGCCCCATGCACCTTGCCGCCGCTGTGACGGACCGGCTTCTCGCCATCCACACGTGGAGCGATCCATGCCAAGTCGGCCCCTACCGCCCCGGCGCCCACATTTGGAAAGCCCGTAACTTCTGCCCCGCCCTTGATCCCGTCAGCTCTTCCGCCCCCGAAGTCGCCCCTTCGCCGCAAGACGCCGAAACCATGGCCCGCTGGGTCCGCGCAAAGCTTCTTCCGATTTCCCCGGCACGGTAGGGCCGGCTGGCCCCGGCCCGGCACCCCAAAATCAAGCCCCCGGAGGAGAAACCGCGCGCCGCGAAATCTTGCGCCTGACTAAAGCCACGGCCTCCCGCGCCTCCTCGACCCGCAGCAACACGCAGAGCGCGAAATAAACCGTCGCTGCCGCACCGATGATGGCCAGCAGCGACCACGCGCGGTCGAACAACGACGCCGCGCCCAACCACGGGGCCAGCCACTCGCGCCCCAATATGCACACCGCGGCCAACCCGGCCGCCGCCACCGCGATCCGTCCGCACGAGGCCATCACTTTGAAGCTCTCCATGCCCCCCGCCGCGCGCCGCATGAAGAAATACAAAATGAAAAAGTCGATCGTTGCGACCAGCCCGGTGGACAAGGCCAGACCCTTGTGTCCGAGTCCCATGCGGAACGTCAGCTGCCAGTTGAGGAAAATGTTCAGCGCAATGCCGAAGAAGGTCACCAGCATAGGCGTCCACCTGCGCTCCAACGCGTAGAAAGCGGGCGAGAGCACCTTGATGCACGCGTAGCCCATCAAGCCCACCGCGTAAAACTTCAGCGCCCCCCCCGTCTGCTCCGTGTCGCCCGCGGTGAACTTCCCGCGCTCGTAAATCAGCCCGATGATTTCGCTGCTCATCATCATCAGCCCGATCGTCGCCGGCAGGGTGAGGAACAACGCCAACCGGATGGCCTTGGCCAGTGTTTCGCGGAAATGCGCCATGTCGCCGCCCGCCGCGATCTTCGCCACCGCCGGCAAGGTCACCGTGGCCACCGCCACGCCGAAAATACCGAGAGGCAACTGCATGAGGCGGAAAGCGTAGGAGAGCCAGCTGACCGCGCCGTCGCCGAGGTAGGAGGCGAAGATGCTGTTGACCATGACATTGACCTGCACGGCACTCGCCGCGATGACCGCCGGTAGCATGAGCCAGAGGACACGCTTCACCTGCGCGTCGCGCCATCCGAAGTCGAAATGGAAGGTGAAGCCGACTTTTTTAAGACTCGGAATCTGCACGGCCAGCTGGAGGAACCCGCCGATCAGCGTGCCGATGGCCATGCCGATCAACGAGCGGGGACCGAAGGTCGGATCGATCAGCCAAGCAATGGTCACCCCGCCGAAAATCGACCCGAGATTGTAGAAGCTCGAAGCCAGTGCCGGCACCCCGAAGACATTGCGGGAATTGAGCATGCCCATGACCAACGCGGCGAGAGACACCATGAGAATGAAGGGAAACATGATGCGGGTCAGTTCCACCGCGAACGCGGACTTGTCCGCATCGAACCCCGGGGCCAGCACCGCGATCAGCGCGGGGGCGAAGAGGATACCCAGCAGCGTCATGCCGGTCATGAAGACCAGAGCCAGCGTGGCCATCTTGCGCGCCAGCTCCCATGCCGCCTCGTAATTTTTCTCCACCCCGAGTTTGGAAAACACCGTGACGAAGGCGACCGACAGTGCGCCCTCGGCGAAAAGATCGCGCAGCAAATTCGGCGCACGGTAGGCCGTGATATACGCATCCATCCCGCGCCCCGCCCCGAAGAGCGCGGCGAAGATCAGTTCGCGCGCCAACCCGAGCACGCGGCTGAGCATGACGGCCAGGGCGACGATGCCCGCCGCCCGCGTGTTCAGCTTTTCCTTAGCCATGCGCCGCCCTGCGTAGCCGATCCATGATGGCCATGCCCAGCCCCGATTCGGGAATTTCGCGGGCGTAGATCCGCTCCACCCCGCAGGCATCCAACCGCCGCAATGCGGCGAAAAAGAGCGGGGCCGCATCCGCGGGGTCAGACGGCAAAACCTCGACCGTGGCAAATCCCGGCCCGACCGCACCGAAAGCCAGCACCCCGCTCGTGGCCGCGTCGTCGGGCAACGGCACATGTCCGGGCCACAACCTCAGCGGCGTGCGCGGTGCGTAATGGCTTTCCAGCATGCCCGGCGCGGAGACCGGGCCTCCGCGCTCCGCACGCTCCACCAGGGCAAAGCGGGTCAACTCGTCCGTTGTCACCGGACCCGGGCGCAGCAATGTCAGCCGCCCGTCCTCCACCGCCACAATGGTCGACTCCAACCCGTGCCGGCACGGACCGCCATCGAGAACGAGGGGGATGCGTCCGCGCAGCTCCTCTATGACATCTTGCGCGGTCACCGGGCTGATCCGTCCGAAACGATTCGCACTCGGTGCGGCCAAAGGCCGGCCGATGTCCCTCACCACCGCAGCCATGACCGGATGCGCGCTGCAACGCAACGCCACCGTCGGCAGACCGGAGCGCACAAGATCCGGCACGAGATCTTTCGACGGCAACACCATGGTCAGCGGCCCGGGCCAAAAGGCACCGGCCAAACGGACGGCAAGCGCTTGCGCCGCACCCTTCACCGCCGACAATGTTCCGATCCAGGACGCATCGGCCACATGCACGATCAATGGATCGAATGAGGGACGCTCTTTGGCGGCGAAAACTTTGGCTGCTGCGTCCGCGTTGAGCGCATCGCAGGCCAGCCCATAAACGGTCTCGGTCGGCAGTGCGACCACCCCGCCGCCGCGCAGCAACCCGGCCGCTTCCCGTGCCGCGACGCTAATTTCCGCCGGTTCGACCGCCCGCAGGACCCGTGTTTGCATCACTCTTCCGACGTTTTATGGATCTTAATCACTTGGTCTCCAACGTTTTGCCATGACAGCAGGCACCACCGCGACGGGATAGGCCATCATGACCGGATCGGTTATCTTTTCCAATAAGCAATTGACCAATGGGCACGGGATCACCATACACGCCCGTGGGCGCAGAGTATCGCGTCAAAACCAGCCCCGTCTGCATGCCCCAAGGAATAATCAAATGGTTCAACAACAAGAAGGGTTTCGGTTTCATCGCCGACCCCAGCGGAGCCAGCGCCGACATCTTCGTCCATTATTCGGAGATCCGCGGCGACGGTTACAAAACGCTGGAAGAAGGTGACGCCGTGGAGTTCGAGCTGAGCCCGAGCGACCGCGGACCCAAGGCCCTGAATGTGGTGAGAACCTGAGCGTGTTTCGCAACCTGGTCCTCGTCGGATTCATGGGATCCGGCAAATCCAGCGTCGGAAGAATCTTGTCGTCCCTCACCGGCTTCGCCCTCGTCGATACCGACACCCTCGTCGCGCAGGAAGCCGGACAATCCATCCCCGCCATCTTCAAGCAGCACGGCGAAGAACATTTCCGCGCCCTCGAAACCAAAGTCCTGCAAAGCCTCGTCGGCCGCATCGGTCTCATCATCGCCACCGGCGGCGGCATCATCACTGCCGCCGAAAACCGCCAACTCCTCCCGCAAATCGGCCCCGTCATCTGGCTCGACGCCAGCCCCGACCATCTTTACCAGCGCGTCAAACACAGCAAACGCCCCCTCCTCCAGACCCCCGACCCCCGCCGCACCGTCGAAGAACTCTACCGCGCCCGCGAACCCCTCTACCGCGAAGCCGCCACCCTCCGCATCGACTCCGGCACCCTCACCCACCGCCAAACCGCCGAAGCCGTCCTCGCCACCCTGCAGCAACAAGTGCAGCAGCAATAAACCTCTGCGGTTGAAAAAAACCGCGCACGCGCTTAACCTTTGATTTTACGTGATGCCTCGTGGTGTAACGGTAGCACTGCAGATTCTGGATCTGTGTGTCATGGTTCGAATCCATGCGAGGCAGCCATCTTAAGGATGGCGAACTCGAGTCTGTGACATACGAAGCCACCCTCGGAAAGATCGCCGTGGCGATCAATCCATGCGAGGCAGCCACGTTCTCTACTGCTGGGCTTGTTGCTGTTGTTGGTTCGACGCGGCGACGAAGTGGCTCACCGTGTGACCGCGCAGAAATTCATGCGCTGACATTGCCCGGCCGCCCGGGGCTTGCACTTCGAGGATTTCCAAGAGGCCTCCGCCGGCACAACCGACACGTAAGCAATCGGCGATCGATCCGGGCGCGGACGATCCGGGCGCGGCTGCGGCGCGGTGGAGTTTGAGAGGAATCGTCTTGCCGTCCTCCATGACAAGATCGGCGCTGCATCCCGGCCACGGGTGCATGGCGCGGACGAGTTGCGCGATATCCGCGGCCGACGCGGACCAACCGATGCGACCGAAGTTGCGGTCCAATTTCGGTGCATAGGTGGCTTGCCCTTCATTCTGCTTGGTGCGCGGCGCGCGCCCTTCGCGGATCAGACTAAGGGATTCGGCAAGGACGACAGGCGCGAGTTCGGCCAAGCGGTCGTGCAACGAGCCGGCTGTTTCCTCCGGCGCGATGGCAATCTCGCGCTGCAGGAGCATGTCACCCGTGTCGAGCCCGGCATCCATCCACATGCAGGTGATACCAGACGCGGAGTCGCCGGACAAAATCGCGGCATGGACAGGCGCAGCGCCGCGGTGGCGGGGCAACAATGATGCGTGGAGATTGAGCGCACCGAGACGGGGCACATCGAGCAGCAGTTGCGGTAAAATCTGTCCGTAAGCCATGACGACGAGAAGATCGGGCTGCAGCGCAGTGATGCGGGCGACCGCTTCTGCGACGCGGATTTTCGGCGGCTGGAAAATTTCAAGGCCGCGCGAGAGGGCGAGTTCTTTGATGTGCGAAGTGCGGACAGCGAGCCCGCGCCCCGCGGCGCGGTCGGGTTGGGTCACCACCATGCTTACGGCGAGATCCGGAGCATCGAGGAGCCACTTGAGCGACGGCAAACCGATGTCACCGCTGCCGAGAAAGACGATATTCACCGGCCATCACCCCCCGCGCCGCTTGCCGGGGACGCTGCGGCGCTGCAACAACTCTCCGGCCGTGACCTCGCGCTGCCCGACAGAATCGGCACAACCGGTGCACAAATAATCGTATATTTCCTTGTCGGGCAGAATGAGAAGCAGTCGCTCCCTCACCGGCATGGATTGCCCGCAGCGCCGGCAAAAAAGACTGCTCGCGCGCAGACTCTCGAACTGCCCGCTCATGTCACCGGGCTGAACCCTTCCTCGCCGAAGTGGTTCCGCCGGTCTTGGGCAAGCACATTGATGATTTTCCCGAGAACATCGACCGGCGACTGCATGGCGTCGATGTGCTCGATCATACCGTCGCCGTAATACTCGAGCAACGGTCGCGACTCGTGGTCGTAGGTCTCGAGACGGTGCTTGATCACTTCCTCGTTGGCATCATCGAAACGGTTGTCGCGCAGGGCCCGGCGCTTGAGGCGCCCGACCAGCTTGGAGCGGTCCGGACAAGACAAATGGAAGACGCGCCGCACCCGAACGGTGTCGTCGAGCATTTGCGCCTGGTGGACATTGCGCGGTATCCCGTCGAGGACGAGAAAGTCGTGGTCCGGGTGGAACGCGTGCGATTCGACACTCTGGTCGATACGGATTTTCCAGAGCTTCACCGTGATCTCGTCGGGCACCAGTTCGCCCCGGCTGGAGTATTCGAGAAACTGCTGCCCGAGCGGCGTGCGCAGGTCGAGCGCGCGGAACACATCTCCGCAGGCGCAGTGGAAATAGCCGGGAACGGTGCCGAGCGCGCGGCCCTGGGTTCCTTTGCCGCTGCCGGGAGCGCCGAAGATAAGGTAAGTCTGGTATCTGCTCATGGGAGATGTGCGATGGGAGAGGTCATCTTAGGCGGACGCGGGAAAATGACAACGCGCGGCTCGCTGCCGGGTTTCTTGACACCGGCCATCACCGGACGTAAGCAGAGAGGCCCGTTCGTTTTCCCACCGTGCACACCGAAGACCAAGTCCTTGAAGTTCTGCTGGACCAGTTCCGTGCGACCGGCCAACAGGTTGACGAGGCCCGCGAGCAGCACCCCGGGACAGCCATTCTGGAAGCCTTGCTGCAGGACGGCGCCATCCAGCAGCGCGACATCGACGAGGCCATTGCGCACGTCCACGGCTTGACCTTCGCCGATATCGAGGAACCCGATGTGGTGGAGCAGATCCGCCAACTACAAGCCACGATCCCGGGCGAGGTGGCGCGCCGCCACCGCATCCTTCCGCTCCAGCGGAGCGACCACGGCCTGCAAGTCGCCATCGGGGACCCGATGAACTTCGAGGCTTTCGATACCGTCCCGTTCCTGCTCAAGACCGAGGTCGAGTTCTTCTACGCGAATCCGGAACGGCTGGAGACCCTCCTCTCCGCCCTCTACCCGCGCCAAGAGGGCCTCATGGCGGCCGGCGCGGCCAAGCAGGGCGAGGGTCTTGTTGCCACAGACGACGCCGGCGTCATCCAACTCGTTCAGGAGTTCGTCTCCAAAGCCCAGGAGATGCGGGCCAGCGACATCCACCTCGAGCCCGTCGACGAGGGATTCCGCATCCGGTTCCGTATCGACGGCGAGTTGGAACTCTACAAGATGGTTTCCCCGGTGCTGCACAGCTCGGTCATCAGCCGCCTGAAAATCATGACCCACACGATGAGCATCGATGAAAAGAGGGTCCCGCAGGACGGCCGCATCCAGACGCAGGTCAAGAAGGAGAACGGCGATATGACAACCCTCGACCTCCGCGTGTCCACCATCCCCACTTCCCAAGGCGAGTCGATCGTCATGCGTCTGCTCGACCAGTCGACGCTCTCCATCACCCTGCCCGACCTCGGGTTCATGAGCGACGACCAGGAATACTTCCGCGGTCTGATCAAACTCGCCGATGGCATCGTTCTGGTCACCGGCCCCACCGGATCGGGCAAGACCACCACGCTTTACGCCTGCTTGTCCGAGATCAACGACGAGAGCCGCAAGATCATCACGGTCGAAGACCCGATCGAATACGTCATGCCGGGAGTCAACCAAGTCCACGTCAAGTCCGACATCGGCATGACCTTCGCCCGCGCCTTGCGGGCCATGCTGCGGCAGGCTCCGAACGTCATCATGATCGGAGAAATCCGCGATCTCGAAACGGCCGGTATTGCCATCAACGCTTCCCTCACCGGCCACCTCGTGCTTTCCACCCTGCACACCAACGACGCCCCCAGCGCCATTGCCCGCTTGATCGACATCGGCGTCAAACCCTACCTCGTCTCGAGCGCCGTGCGCGCCGTCATGGCCCAGCGCCTCTGCCGCAAACTCTGCACCTGCAAGACACCCGCCGACATCACCGAGGACGAGATGGCCGCGCTGCGTATCAGCCCCGAGCAACTGGCCGGGGCCAAATTTTTCAAGCCCAAAGGCTGCGAACGTTGCCGCTTCACCGGTTACCGCGGACGGCTCGGTATTTTCGAGATTTTCAAGGTGGACGACGAAATGCGCCAGATGATCAACCGCATGGGGGAAGGCGAGGACCGCTCGGAGCAGGTCAGCACGGTGCAACTCCGCAACCGCGCCCGCGAACAAGGCATGCGCACCCTGCGCGAAGACGGCTTCCAGAAGGTTTTTGCCGGTCTGACCACATTCGACGAGGTGCTGGGCGTGACGATGGGAGACTCGGACTGATATGGACCCGCATCTTGTCATCCCCACGCTCGCCGACCACGGCGTCATCGCCGTCGAGGATACCGACGCCCTGCTGCAGGCGGCGGTCGCAAGCGGCCGGAGCGCCGAGGACTTCCTGATCAACGACGGCCACGTCGAAGAGCACGCCTTCTACGAGGCCGTCGCCACCGCCATCGGCGGCAGTCTCGTCGACCTTTCCAACTTCGAGCTGCCGGCCAAACTGCGCGACCGCATTCCCGTCGGCCTCGCCCGCCTCCACCGGGCACTGCCCGTGGCCGACCACGAGGGAACACTCTACGTCGCCCTGGCCGATCCGCTCGACACGGAGAAACTCTCCGAACTGCGCTTTGCCCTCAACGAGAACATCCAGGTCAGCGTCGCCCCCGTCGCCCGCATCGAGGAACTCATCGCCCAATACTACGAGTCCGTCGACTACACCGCCGAAGGATTCGCCTCCCTCACCCAAAACGAGCTGCGCAGCAAGCTCAACGAGGTCGGCTCCGCCGTGGCGGCCGGCAACCTCAGCGATGAGGACAGGGCGCAATACGTCACCGTGATCATCGACAACCTCATCGACATGGGAATCGATGCCAAGGCGAGCGACATCCATTTCGAGCCGTTCGAGGAATTCATGGACGTGCGCATGCGCGTCGACGGCACCCTGCGTTCGCTTCTGACCGAAAGCGACCGCGCGGCCTACCAGGCGATCAAGAGCGAGCTGATCTCCCGCATCAAGATCATCGCCAACCTCAACATCGCCGAAAGTCGCCTGCCGCAGGACGGCAAAATCCAGCGCACTGTCATGCGCGAGGGCAAGCCATTCAATATCGATCTGCGCGTATCTACCCTGCCCACGCAGTTCGGCGAAAGCGTTGTGCTGCGTATTCTCGACCGCTCGGCCGTCCAGCTCGACCTCGAGAAGTTGGGGGTCCCGCAAAAAGTCCAAAAGACCCTGCGCGACATGATCAAGCTGCCCAACGGCATCATCATCGTGACCGGACCCACCGGATCGGGCAAGACCACCACGCTTTACGCCTGCCTCAAGGAAATCAACGACCCCGCCTCGAAACTCCTCACCGCCGAGGATCCCGTCGAATACGATATCGACGGCATCATGCAGGTGCCGGTCAACGAGGGGATCGGACTCGACTTTGCGCGCTGCCTGCGCGCCTTCCTGCGCCAGGACCCGGACCGCATCCTCGTCGGCGAAACGCGCGATCTGGAGACGGCCCAGATCGCCATCCAGGCCTCGCTGACCGGCCACCTTGTCTTCACCTCGCTGCACACCAACGATTCGACCGGCGCCATCACGCGTCTTGTCGACATGGGGGTCGAGCCCTTCCTTATCTCCGCCTCGCTCGAACTCGTCGTGGCCCAGAGGCTCGTACGCCGCGTCTGCCCGAAGTGCGTCGAGACCTGCGAGCCGACGGAAGACGAACTCCTGCTCCTCGGACTTTCCGCCCACGAAATCGGCGACAAAAAGTTTTACCGCGGACGCGGCCACGGCTGCGACGAATGCAACGGCACCGGCTACAAGGGGCGCAAGGGCATTTACGAGACACTCCGGCTTAACGACACCCTGCGTGAAATGATCAACCAGCGCGCGCCGGGCGTCGTCCTCCGCCAGAAAGCGGTCGAGCTCGGGATGCGCACCCTGCGCGAGGAAGGTCTCGACGCGATCTTCAACGGAGAGACCTCCGTCGAGGAAATCCTCAAATACACCTGAGCCGTTCCGCCGCCTCGCGGGCGAAATACGTGATGATGAGGTCCGCCCCCGCTCGCTTGATCGCCAGCAGCGACTCGTCCCGGCATTTCTCGTAATCCAACCATCCGGCCCGCGCCGCCGCGTGGATTTGCGCGTATTCGCCGGAGACCTGGTAGGCCGCCAGGGGCAACTTGGTGTGCTCCCGCACCGAGCGGATCACATCCAGATACGGCCCCGCGGGTTTCACCATCACCATATCCGCGCCCTCCCGCTCGTCCAACTCCACCTCCCTCAGCGCTTCGCGAAGGTTTGCCGGATCCAACTGGTAAGTCGCTTTGCTGATCGGTGCCTCCTGGGCGCTCCCCACCGCCTCGCGGAATGGCCCGTAATAGGCCGAGGCGAATTTCGCCGCATAGGCCATGATGCAAGTATCGATGCGCCCCGCCGCATCGAGAGCGGCCCGAATCGCCCCAACGCGTCCGTCCATCATATCCGACGGCGCGACGATATCGGCTCCTGCTTCCGCCTCGCGCACCGACAAGTCGCGGAGGATTTCCACCGTGACATCGTTGTCCACCTCGTGTCCGTCCTTGGTCAGCACGCCGTCGTGCCCGTGATCGGTGTAGGGATCGAGGGCCACGTCGGCGATGAGGACGAGTTCCGGCACGGCGGCTTTCACTTCGCGCAAAGCGCGGAAAAGGAGGTTGTCGGAAGACAGCGCGTGCGTGCCCCGGGGATCTTTCTTCGCCGGATCAATGACCGGAAAGACAGCCACCGCGGGAATCCCCGAATCGAACGCCTCCCGGCACTCCCGCACCAGATCCTTCACACTCCGCCGCATCACTCCCGGCATGGAAGCGACCGGTTGATTCTTCTCCCCGGCATGGACAAAGAGCGGATAAACCAAGTCCGCCGCATCGAGCCGCGTCTCCCGCACCATGCGCCGCAAGCCCTCCGTGCGCCGCAGGCGCCTCATCCTTGTCTTCAACTCCATGACTTCTTCTCATACCACGCGCTCCTTCCCCTTGGATATCCGCATTCAAAAGGGCGGGGGTCTTGACGTAATAACATTTGTGGCTACACTTACCCCATGGCCTACGAACTCAAAGTCCGCAAAATCGGCAACTCTTACGGCGTCGTCCTGCCGAAGGAAGCCCTCGCCACCCTCCGTGTGAAGGAAGGCGACACGCTCACGGTGACCGAAGCTCCGCACGGTCTGAACCTCACGGCCAGCGATCCGGAGTTCGACAAAACCATGCAGGTTTTCGAGAGCCTCAGCCGGCGCTACCGCAACGCGCTGCGCGAACTGGCGAAATGAAAGAGCCCTGCTGGTTGACGCGCAGCGAATGCCTTTTGCTGCACGACATGATGCTCGAGCAATACGGCGGCTGCTCGGGTATCCGCGACGAGGGACTGCTCGAGTCCGCCCTCGCCCGACCGCAGCAACTCTATCACTACGGCAAACCGAGCATGCCCGAAATGGCCGCGGCTTACACCGCAGGCATCGTGAAAAACCATCCGTTCCTCGACGGCAACAAGCGCACAGGCTTCATGATGGGCGCCGGCTTCCTCGAACGAAACGGATACGAATTCATCGCCTCCGAGGCGGAGGTTGTCATCCGCACCCTGGCCCTCGCCGCCGGCGAGATGAGTGAGGCCGACTACGCGGCTTGGCTCGAAACCAACTCGAAGAAAGCCTGAAGAGTGGCATCGGCATCCTGCCGATGAACTGCCGACATCATCGGCTGCAGCCGATGCCACGCACCCGCCCTCACAACGTCGCGATCGCCGCTGCCAGCTTCGCCTTCTTCGCGCGCCACTCGTCCCCGCGCTTTTTGAAATTCTCCAGCACCTGCGCCGGCGCCCCTTGCACGAAGGACGTGTCGGCCAGTTTGTTTTCCACTTTGACGATCTCCGCCTCCACCTTGGCCACCTCACCCTGCAGGCGCTTCTTCTCCGCCTCCACATCGATTTCCAATTCGAGATAAACCTCGCCGAGCGGCGTCAGCACGTGCGGCATCTTGCCTCCCGGACCCCCCGCGCCAACCAGTTTCACTTCGGAGGCCCATGCCAGGGTGCGAAAGACCGACAAGTCCATCCCGGCGAAGTCCGCATGCCCGGCCAGATGCACCACGCATTCCGCCTTGGACGGCACTTTGAATTCCGCGCGCAGAACGCGCACGGCACGCACCGCATCGTAAACCGCCCCCACCGCGTCGGTTGCCCGGGCTTTGTCCTCGCCCGACCTACCCGGCAGCGAATCCTCCGCCGGCGGCGCGGCAAAGAGAATCAAGCGGGCCTTCCCCTCGCCGTGCGCGTAACCGAGACGTTCCCACAGTTCCTCCGTGATGTGCGGCATGAAGGGATGAAGCAACCGCAGGTAGCCGCAGAGGACATGGTCCATCACCGCGCGCACACCGTCGGCCGCCGGACCGCCCGCGGCCAACTCGGCCTTGCTCGCCTCGACATACCAGTCGCAATACGTGTTCCAGAAAAAGTCATAGAACACAGCCGCCGCCTCGTGGAAATGGAAGTCGTCCAAGGCCCGGCGGTATCCCGCATGCATGGCATCGAACGCCACAAGCACAGCGGTCGAGTAAGACGAGAGCTTGTGCTGCGAAAGCGGCTTCGCCTCAACCACGGCACCCTGCATCTCCCGGAAACGTGCCGCATTCCACAACTTGTTGGCAAAGTTTCGCCCCTCTTTGATCTGGTTCTCGTCGAAACGCACGTCTTGCCCGTGCGGCGCGATGCGCATCAGACCGAAACGGAGCCCGTCCGCCCCGTAGTTCGCCATCAGATCGAGCGGATCCGGCGAGTTGCCCAGACTCTTGGACATCTTCCGGCCCTTGAGGTCGCGGATGATGCTGGTGAAAAACACATTGCGGAACGGCACCTCGCCGGTGAACTCCAGCCCGGCCATGATCATCCGCGCCACCCAGAAAAATATGATGTCCGGGCCGGTGACGAGGTCGTTGGTCGGATAAAACTTCTTCCGCGTCGCCTCGTCCATCGTGGCAAAGGGCCAGAGCCAAGAGCTGAACCACGTGTCGAGCACGTCGTCATCCTGACGCCAATGCTCCGCATCGGACGGAGCTTCGAGGCCGACGTGCATAACCGACGGATCATCCAGGCGATACCAGACCGGAACACGGTGGCCCCACCAGAGCTGGCGGCTGATGCACCAGTCCTGGATATTGGTCATCCAGTGCTCGTAAATTTTCGCCCAGCGCTCCGGCACAAAGCGGATTTTCCCCGAGGTCACCGCCGCCAAGGCCGCCGGCACCTGCGGATAGCGCAAAAACCACTGCTCGCTCAGCCGCGGCTCGATCGGCACATCGGCCCGCTCGCTGTAGCCGACGCTGTTCGCGTAATCCTCGACCCGCACGAGCAGCCCCATCTCCTCCAACTTCTGCACCGCCGCCTCGCGCGCGGCAAAACGCTCCATCCCGGCGAACTCCGGGCCGGCCGACTCGTTGAGCGTTCCGTCCGGATTCATGATATCGATCACTTCCAACCCGTGGCGCTGCCCGATCTCGAAGTCGGCCTTGTCGTGTGCCGGGGTCACCTTGAGCACGCCCGTGCCGAAGGTCATGTCGATGTGCGGGTCGCCGATGATCGGGATCTCCGCGCGGGGAAACGGACGCACCGCATGCTTTCCGACGAACCGCGCGAAACGCGGATCATCCGGGTGCACTGCCACCGCCGTGTCGCCCATCAGGGTCTCCGGACGCGTCGTGGCGATTTCGAGGAAGGTCCCGGGCTCTTCCGCCACCTCGTAGCGCATGACGTAAAGCTTGCCCTTGGCGGGCTTCATGGTGACCTCCTCGTCGCTCAGCGCGGTCTGCGAGACCGGACACCAATTGACCATGCGCTTGCCGCGGTAGATCAGTCCCCGGGCGTGCAGTTTGACGAATACCTCCTGCACCTGGCGCGAGTAGTCCTCGTCCATGGTGAAGCGCTCGCGGTCCCAGTCGCAGGAACAACCGAGCCGCTTGAGTTGCTTGATGATGATGCCGCCGTGCTTCTCTTTCCACGTCCACACGCGTTGGAGAAATTCTTCCCGCCCCAAATCGCGGCGCGTTTTCCCCTCCTCCTTGCGCAACTGCCGCTCGACCACGGTCTGCGTGGCGATACCCGCGTGATCGGTGCCTGGCAACCAGAGCACCTCGTGCCCCGTCTGCCGCGCGCGGCGGGCCAGGATGTCCTGCAGTGTGTTGTTGAGCACGTGGCCCAGGGTGAGCACGCCGGTGACATTGGGCGGCGGGATAACGATGGAAAAGGCCGGCTTGGACGAAGACGGATCCGCCGCGAAACAACCTTCCTTGATCCACTCCCCATACCACCGTTCCTCCACGGCACCGGGCTCGTAAGCTTTGGAAATCTCGGACATCGGACCGGCCATCATTCCGGATTTCGCCCCGCCCTGCAAACTCAGAACCCGCGGAAGAACATCGCGGCAAAAGCCAGCAGTGCCGCGACCGCCGCCGCCCACCAAGCCCATGCGATCCCCTCCGGCTTGACCTCCCGCCCGAACTCCTTCTGCACAAATTCCCCGTAGTCAAAATCCTCGTCCGGCAAGTCCAGTCCGTCGACAACCTCCTCCCGCCACCCCGAGCGCTCGTCCGCCCCGCATTCCGGACAAGCCAAGGCCCCCCGCGGCACCTCCTCCCCGCAAACCGGGCAATTCTCGGGCACCGTCATCTCGTCACCTCTGCGCTTTCATTCCTTCCCCAACAGCGTCACGAGCACCCCGCGGGTGTCCGACAAATCCTCGAACAAAAAATCCGGCCCGTGCGCCGCCAGTTCATCCTTCCCGCAACTTCCCGTGGCGATGGCCACCGCGACAAACCCCGCCGCCCGCGCACAGTCGATGTCCCGCAGCGTGTCGCCCAGCACGAAGACATCTTGTGCCTCGAAGCTGATCCCGTGCCGCTCCACCGCGCGCGAGTGCGCGACCGGACCCAACTTGTTGCGATCGACGTGGTCGTCGGCGAAGGCCCCGAATTCGAAAAAATCCCACACCCCGTAGTGCGACAGCTTCAACTCCGCCCCCTTCTCGATATTCCCGGTGAGCAATCCGAGCACGCAGTCCCCGCGTTCATGCAGCGCCTCGAGCAATTCGACGATTCCCGGCAACACCTTTCCCTCGCGCCGCGGTAATTCCAGGGCCAGATGGTGCACATAGCCGTCGAAAAGATCCGCGATGTTCTCCGCGGTCGGGCGAATGTCGTGCGGGGCGAACATCTGCCGCGCGATGGCGCCATCGGTCGAGCCGGCGAAGGAAATAGAGGACAAATCATCCTCCACCCCGAAGCGCTCCCGGAAAGCCGCCCGCAACGCATGCTCCCCCGCCCGCCCCGTGAGGAGCAGCGTCCCGTCGATATCGAAAAGCAGAAGTTTCTTGCGCGTCATGCCTGACCATAAGCACGGCGTCTTCCGAGGGCGAGCGTCTCTCCGCAGTTGCGCAATCAGTCCCGCGGCACCAACGACACCGCCGGAACACTCCCGTCGCCGAGAACCATCACACCCGACAACTCCCGCTCCCCTTCCCCAACTCCGCGCAGATTCAGCACCATCAATCCGTCCGGCGTGATCGCGGCCAGACCCTCGCCCAAGGCCAGACCCTCCGCCTTCTGCACGCGCTCCCCGGATCCGACGCTCAAGGTTTTCACCACGTCCTCCCCGGCAATGACCATCCTTTCCTCATCCTGTGATCCGTCGGCCATCTTGCGCCGGGCGGTGTAAGTTCCGTTGAAGGCAGCAGCCTCGAACCGCGCATCGGTCACATCCGCGTTGCCGGCAAAAATCGTTTCCTCGCTCGCCGCACCCGAACCCTCGCGCGACCAAAGCCCGACCAGCGACCATCCCCCCGCCTGCGGCACCGCGCCGTAAACGGCCACCCCGTCCGGCAAAGCCACCCCGAGCGTCCTCCCCACCACCACGCCGGTGCCAAGCGTTTCACTCTCCCCGATTTTCCGCTGCAGCAAGACCAGCCCGTCTTTGACCTGCACCGTCACCTCCCCCTGGTAAACCGAGCCATCCGGATTTCGTCCGCTCAAGGCATGCGTGCCCTCGAGAGAAGCCGCATCGAAAGCGTGGTCGTCCGCCGCCCCGGCCGGCAAGATGGTGACGAGTATGGAAAGCAGAATGGGAAGACGGGCGCGCATAAAAGGTTGCCTCGATCCATACCCCATGCGGCACCGCTGTCAACGTGGATCGACACGGAACGAAAATCCGCTCCGCCTTTCCCCTCCCGCAAGCTTGCACCACCCCCTCCACCCGCCAAATCTATCCCCCATGCCCGCCGAACGCGTCCTCGCCGTAGATCCGTCCCTCCGCGGGACCGGTTACGCCGTGATCGAGGCCGCCGGCGGCAAGCTGCGCGCCCTCGTCTACGGCGTGGTCAAAAATCCGCCCAAGCTCGCCGCCCACCAGTGCCTGCGCGAAATCCACGACACCCTCGCCCGCATCGCCGCCGAGCACCAACCCACGTCCTTCGCCATCGAAGGCGTCATCTACGTGCAGAACGTCCGCACCGCCATCATCCTCGGCTCGGCCCGCGGCGCCGCGCTCCTCGTTGCCGCCGGACACAACCTCGCCGTGCACGAATACGCCCCGCGCCTGGTCAAGCAGGCCGTGGTCGGACGCGGCGGCGCGCAGAAAGACCAAGTCGCTTTCATGATCCGCGCCTTGTTCGGATTGAAAGAAACCCCGCCGCCCGACGCGGCCGACGCGCTGGCCATCGGCCTGACCCACTTCAACCGCCGCGCCACGGCCATCCCATGAACGTGCCCGAGACCCGCTGGCTCGGACGCCTCGCCTACGCGCCCGCTCTGGACCTGCAGGAGCAAGCCGTTGCCGCGCGCGCTTCCGGCCAGACCCACGACCGCATTTTTTTCCTCGAACACGATCCGGTCTACACCATCGGACGCCGCCGCGACCGCACCAGCCTCGGCGACACCCCGCTCCCGCATCCGGTGGAAGAAATCAACCGCGGCGGACAAGCCACCTTCCACGGCCCCGGCCAGCTCGTCGGCTATTTCATCTTCGATTTGCGGCAACTCACCCCCGACCTCCACGTTTTCCTCCGCTGGATGGAGGAAGGCCTCATCGCACTGCTCGCCGGTTACGGTCTGACCGCACAACGCCGCGAAGGCCTCACCGGCGTGTGGATCGAGAACCGCAAAATCGCCAGCATCGGCGTCGGCGTGCGCAAATGGATCACCATGCACGGCTTCGGACTCAACGTCGGGTCCGACCTCGCCGGCTTCGAGGCCATCACTCCCTGCGGAATCACAGGCGTCACGATGACATCCCTCTCCCGCGAACTCGGCCGCGAAATCCCCGTCGAAGAAACCGCCACTGCCGCGGAGAAAATCTTCACCTCGCGCTATTCTTTTCTCTCAACCCTCAACCCTCAACCCTCAACTCAGCAGCCATGAAATGGCTGCTGCTCACCGTGGGCAAACCCGCTCTTTCCTACGCCAAAGCCGGACGCGACGAATACCTCGGACGCCTGGGGAAATTCGCGCCGGTCGAGCAAATCGTGATCAAAGCCACCGATCGCGCCCGCGAAAGCGCCGACCTCCTGGCCCGCAGCGAAGACTGCTTCCGCGTCGTGCTCCACGATCACGGCACGGCACTGACCAGCCGCCAGCTCGCCGCCAAGGTCGATGAGTGGCGACTCTCCGCACGCCGCGTCGCCGTGATCATCGGCGGCGCCGACGGGCACGACTCCGCGCTGGTCGAGGCCGCCGACTTCCTCTGGTCTCTCGGCCCGCTCACCCTCCAGCACGAACTCGCCCTCGTCGTCGCCCTCGAACAACTCTACCGCGCCCACACCATCCTGACCGGTCATCCCTACCACCGGGATTGATCTTCCAGGGTAGGGACGAGCGGCCCGCTCGTCCTTTCCCCACCCCAGCGCAATCCGTGATTGTCCCCACCGCAGGGCAGCGTAAGGTTTTTCCCTCATGCTCCAACGCCCAAAACCCCGCTCGCTTGCTGCTTATACCAAAGCCACC
>JBBECM010000072.1:0-3101 GCA_040881855.1 Chthoniobacterales bacterium
AACCGCAACTGCGCATCGTCAACAAATACGCCGACAAAACCCCGGCCATCACCGGACTCAAGCGCGTCAGCCGTCCCGGCCTGCGCCGCTATGTCGGGGCCGAGGAAATCCCGCGCGTGCTCGGCGGCATGGGCATTTCCATCATTTCCACGCCGCGCGGCGTGCTCAGCGGACGCGAGGCGCGCCGCCAAAAGGTGGGCGGCGAATTGCTCGCCTTTGTTTGGTAAGGAGAAACGCATCATGTCACGCATCGGCAACAAACCCGTCACGCTTCCCGCCAAGGTGAAGGTCAATCTTTCGCCCGACCGCTCCGTGCAGGTCGAGGGACCGAAGGGCAAACTTTCCTGGCGCTTGCCCGAGGGCATCGAGGGCAAGATCGAAGGCGAAACGCTCACCCTGGAGCGCAAGTCGGAGACCCGCCAAGTCCGCGCTTTGCACGGTCTGGCCCGCGCGCTGCTCAACAACATGGTGACCGGCGTGAATACCGGCTTCACCCGCCATCTCGAAATCCAGGGCGTCGGTTTCAAGGCCGCCGTGCAGGGGGAAAAACTCAATCTTTCACTTGGTTTCTCGCATCCCGTCATCTTCGACATCCCGAAGGAGATCAAGATCACGGTCAACGAGAACACCAAACTCGTCATCGAGGGCATCGACCGCCAATTGGTCGGCCAGGTCGCGGCCAACATCCGCGCCTATTACCCGCCGGAACCCTACAAGGGCAAAGGCGTGCGCTACTCCGACGAGCAAGTCCGCCGCAAGGAAGGCAAAACCGTCCAGTAACCGCCATGACACGCCACGACAGCATCAAAATCCGCCACAAGCGCATCCGGAAAAAAGTCGCCGGCACCGCCGAGCGTCCGCGCCTCGCGGTCAACTTCTCCGGCCGCCACATCCGCGCCCAGGTCATCGACGACACCCATGGGGTGACTCTCGCCGCGGCCAGCACGCAGGAAAAAGCGACCAAGCCCGGGGCCAACGTGGCCAACGCGCAAGCCGTGGGCAAACTCGTGGCCGATCGCGCCAAAAAGAAATCCATTTCCAAAGTCGTCTTCGATCGTGGCGGCTTCCAATACATGGGCAAAGTCAAAGCCCTCGCCGACGCCGCGCGTGAAGCCGGCCTCGAATTCTAAAAAACCATGCCTCCTAACGCACGCAACACCGGACGCCGCGACAACCGCGGACCCAGGGAACCGAAGGAACCTTCCGATACGGTCGAGAAAGTCGTCTTCATCAACCGCTGCGCCAAAGTGGTGAAGGGCGGACGCCGCTTCAGCTTCAGCGCCCTCATCGTGACCGGCGACCACAAGGGCCGCGTCGGCTGCGGTTTCGGCAAAGCCAAAGAAGTGAGCGAAGCCATCCGCAAGGCTTCCGACTCCGCGCGCAAGGCGATGAAAAACTTCTCGCTCGCGCAGAACACCATTCCGCACGAAGTGACCGGCGAATTCGGCGGCGGGCGCGTCCTGCTCCGTCCGGCCTCGCCCGGCACCGGCATCATCGCCGGCGGTGGGGTGCGTGCCGTTTGCGAAGCGGTCGGGATCCGCGACGTGCTGACCAAGTCGCTCGGCTCGAACAACCACGCCAACGTGGTCAAGGCCACCCTCGAAGCCCTCTCCAAACTCCGTCCACGCGAGGAAATCTTCCGCGTGCGCGGCATCAAAATGAAGCCCACCAAAGCGGAAGCCGCTGTTGAAGTGGCCACTGCCTGACGACCATGCGACTGCATAATCTCTCACCCCGTCCCGGCGCCAAAAAGCGCCGCAAACGTCTCGGCTCCGGCGAAAGCTCGGGCACCGGAAAAACCAGCGGCAAGGGCCACAAGGGACAGAAAGCCCGCTCCGGCGGCAGCATCCGTCTCGGTTTCGAGGGCGGGCAGATGCCGCTCATCCGCCGCTTGCCCAAGCGCGGATTCAACAACGCGGCCTTCAAGCTCCGCATTGCCGTGGTCAATCTGGACGATCTCAACGAGTTCGCCGACGGCGCCACGGTCGACGAGGCCGCCTTGCGCAAAGAGGGCTTGGTGCGCGGCACGATCGACGGGGTCAAAATCCTCGCCCGCGGCGAGTTGAAAAAGAAAGTCACCATCACCGGCGCGAAGTTCAGCGAAGCGGCCAAGCGCAAGATCGAAGCCGCCGGCGGCACGATCTCCTGAGCGGATGAGCGCGGCGGAAACGGTTCGGGCAAGGGGCACGGGTGTCTCGCCCGTGATCGTCCGTGCCCCCTGTAAAATCCCATGATCTCCGCTTTCACCAACATCTTCAAAATCCCCGAGCTGCGCCAGCGCGTGCTCTTCGTGCTGGCCATGATCGTCATCGTGCGCGCCGGCTCGGTCATCTCCGCCCCGGGGATCAACGCGGAAGTCTTGCGCCAGTGGTTCCTCAACGTGGCTGACGCCCAAACCGGCGGCGGTGTGGCCGCCCTCTTCAACCTCTTCAGCGGCGGCGCGCTGGGCAACTGCGCCATCTTCGCCCTCGGCATCATGCCCTTCATCAGTGCCTCGATCATGATGCAGCTCATGACCGCGGTCATCCCGCGCCTCGGACGCCTCTCGCGGGAGGATGGCGGACGCCAGAAAATTTCCCAATACACGCGCTACGTCACCATCATCCTCTGCCTCTTCCAGGGCTACCTGCTCGCGCTTTCTTTCGAGAGCCCCGAGTCGAACCCCTTCCTGCCGGGCATCATGGACACGATCAACCGCATCGGCATGCCGCTGGTGTCCGATCCGGGTCTGCCTTTCCGCCTGCTCACCGTCATCACGCTGACCGCGGGCACCATGTTCCTCGTCTGGCTCGGCGACCAGATCACCGAGCGCGGGATCGGCAACGGCATTTCCATCATCATCACCGTCGGTATCCTCGCCCAGCTGCCCGCCGGCTTGATCCAAGCCTGGCGCACCTTCGTGCCGTCCGGCGGGGAAGCGGCACCGGTCAGCCCGGTGGTCCTCGTTCTTCTCATCGCTTTCCTCATTATTGTCGTCGCCGCGGTCATCGCCGTGACCCAGGCCAGCCGCCGCATCAGCGTGCAATACGCCAAGCGCGTGGTCGGACGCAAAGTCTACGGCGGGCAGACGCAATACATGCCGCTCAAGGTCAACTACGCGG
>JBBECM010000073.1:0-90268 GCA_040881855.1 Chthoniobacterales bacterium
CCGCTCTGGAACGCGAATGGGCTGTGGTCACCCGCAACACCGCCGACTTCTCACGGGTGCCGGGGCTGAGGGTTCTTGGTTATTGAGCAGAAGGCCGCCCAGTCTGCACCGGGCGACCCGCTGAAAAAACGCACTACGAGTTCGCCTACGGCTGCTCGGCACGAATACGCAGGAAGCCTTTGCTGCCTGGCATCTCAAGAGGCGGGAGCAGGTAGGTGCCACGATCGGTCCATGACGGATCACGCAGGTCCATCTTGCTCTCCACTTTAAACCGGACCGAGGCCTGGTTGCCGGATTTTTGGATCATCACGCCGCCGAGGTTGAGGTCCATAATGCTGCCCTCGGTGTAGAGCGCGAAACGTCCGGATTGGACACCTGTGGCATGACGCAAGAAGGCCAGCACCTGCGTGTGGTCGGTCAGCGGATTGAAATTCCACAGCACAGCCTCGCCATCGAGAATTCCATCGCCGCTTGTGTCCGGATTGTAGGGGTCGGTTCCTGCATCGGTCGCGGAGACGAAGGTCCCGGTATTGCTTTCATGGACGTCATCCAAACCATCGTGGTCGGAATCCAGATCGCCGACTTCAAGGGCATACAGCGCTGCTACCTCCGCGGGCGACAAAGCCCTGCCGTAAATGCGGACCTCGTCAATCTGCCCTTGGAACGTATCCTTATTGAAGAGATTGCCGATGGTGAAATTCGCCGGATCGAACAGGATTTCCTGCCCCTCAATCAGCGACCCGACCAGCCGACCGTTGACGTAAATCGCCGTCGAGACTCCTTGTTGCACGCCGACGACATGCTGCCACAAATTTTCCTGCAGAGACGTCAGGGCAGGCGTGCTGAAGTCAAACCCGGGAATACCTGACCAAGAATAGCCCATGCCCAGCACCTTCGCTCCGGGCGCGCCGACCGCGTTACCAATGCGCAGATAGGCGGCGTTGTTCGGCGCACTGACCAAGTGATACCAGACGCCATCGGCCTGCTCCAAAGTCGACGGTTTCATCCACACGGAAAAGGTGAAGTTGCTGATACGGCCCGGTGACTCGATGTTGTTTGGGTCGTTCCAGTAGCTCGCTTGACTGTTGCCTTCCGCCAAGCCAAGTGAACTGCCGAGCAATCCGGGTTCAAATGTGGTGTAGGGGGCCAGAACGTCGCGACAATTGCCGCTCTCGTCTTTCCACGAGTCATCGAAGGGATAGTTGGCCAGGAGCATCACGCTCAACGGCTCAAAAGAAGAACCGTCATAGAGATCGGTCCCGTCGTGACTCTCACGATAATCCGTGACCCCGTCCGCGTCAGAATCCAGACCGCAAACATTCTCCCGATAGAGCATGGCCGCCTCTTGCGCCGAAAGTCCGCGACTATAAACGCGTACCTCGTCGATCTGGCCGGGGAAGTAACGTGCTGCGGCATGAAGTCCGCCGGCACGGCCGATCTGGAAGGGCGAAGCACCGGTGACCTCGAGGAAGGTGGTGATTGGATGCGAGGCCACCTGCCGACCATTGATGAAAGCCGTGATCAAACCATCTGCGTCAATCGACATGATGTAGTGGCGCCAATTCCCGTCGGCCAGAATTTCCTCGGTGCTATACTCCCACTCCTCGAACGGGACCAGATCTCCATAGACCCGGTTGTTGTTGAAGGTGAAGATGGCTTTCCCCTCGCGGAAGTCGATAGCCGGTCCGCCGAAGTCGCCGGCATCGCGGGTCTTGGAGAGCGCGGAGACCGCTGCGTCGAGGCGATCACTACTCACGTGCGTCGTCTTGATCCAGCCGGACATGGTGAAGTTGCGCTGGTAATCCGAAACGAGCGGTGGCGCATCCATATAGGCATCAACGCCGTTGAAATCATAGGCCGAGGAGGCCGCACCAAACCGGTCCGCCGAGTCCGTGGCCCCCTTGTTGACCGCGTGGTTGGCATAGCCGCTCTCGTCAAGCGTGCTGCCGTCGAACGGATAGTGGGCCACCAAGTTCATGCTGAGGGCCTCGAACGAGCTGGAATCCAACGGATTGGTGCCGTCTCTGCGCTCGCGATAGTCGGTCACGCCATCGTTGTCTGAGTCCAAGCCAGCTGCCTCAGCCTCGTAAAGTTGCCCGATCTCAGCTTCAGATAGGGCGCGGTCGTAAACACGGACCTCATCGACCGAACCAAAAAACCACCTCGGCCCGTATTGCGGACCGCCCTGGCCCTCGCGCCCGATCTGAAGCAAGCGATCGCTGCTTATGGGATCACTGACGAAGTACTCAATGCCGACCAGCAATCCGTTAAGGTAAAACTTGAGAGAAGCGCCATCAACGGTTGCCAGCAGATGTTGCCAGCGCTCGTCCGCTATGCTGGAAGAGGAAAAAATCGCTCTGTTGGCAATTACCCCGCCCTGCAACGCGCCGTAGTAAGGATCGGTATTGAGACCGCCGTAAGCGAATCCAAAACTTGCAGAGATACCGATGCTGAAGCCGCCATAATCGCCGTAGGGCCGCGGCTTACAGAGGGCGCCTTGCGTCAAGCCGACATGAGATGACTTGAACCAGCAGGACAGCGTGGCTCCGTCCTTGTAGTTCGGAATAACATTGCCGCCGGTAATAAAACTCGAGCCATTGAAGAAGTAAGCAGCATTGGTGCGACCAAGCCTGTCGCCTGCGAGCGTGGCACCGTTGACAACACCGTTATTGCCAAAACCGCTCTCATCGTTAGCGTCACCCTCAAAGGGATAATAAGCCACCAACCCCTTGCTCAGCGGGTTGAAAGAATCCGGATCGTTCGGATCTGTGCCGTCTTTGCTTTCACGGTAGTCATTGACGCCATCCCCGTCGGAGTCCGGCGGGGGAACTTGTGATTGAAAGCGCGACGCCAGATAACCCATATCAGCTCGCGTGCCGTCTGGATCCAGCGGGGTGGACGGATCGCCGGCATCTCCGGCCGGTGAGTTGGCAGACAAAGAAAAGTCCCCTCCGACAGGTGCCGCGAAAAGTGGATCGACCGTGAGATTGCCCGCACCTGCTGTGAAGGCTGAGAGTCCACCACCGCTGACAAAACCTTGGATGGTTGAATAGTGCACCTCTCCCGACGTTCCAGTTGCGTAAATGCCGCTGAATGCACCGAGTTGGGAACCGCCGTTGCCCCAAAGGATGGAGTTTCTCACGATAATTTTCCCACTCCATGCCGCACTTACGCCACCTTGGTTCCCAAAGAAGTCGGTGCTTGTGTTGCCCCAGACCGTGCAGCGGTCGAAAATTATGGTCGACCGTTCCGTGAGGCTAGCCCCACCACTCGCCCATGCGAAGTTGTTGACCAGCAAACAATTCTCTACCAACACCACGTCATCACTCTGGCCCGCCGAGTAAATTGCACCGCCGAAGGTGCAGGAGTTGACCCGCGGTGTGCCTGTGCCGTTGCCCGTGAGCACACAGTTTCGGATTGCCATCGAGGCTTGCGTATTAATCGCCCCGCCATAGTAGTCAAATCCATAAGAAGAGGGAGATGGTCGCCCTGTGCCCCCTGAAATGGTGAATCCATCGATGAGGAATCCTGCACCTTCGGCAGAAACGTGAAAAACAGAGTCTCGCTTCGCGGAGGTGATACGCGTGCTCCGAGGGCCTTTCTGTGCAATAATAGTTATATCTCTTTTGCCGATGATGAAGTTGCCTTGGTATTCGCCGGGTCCCACAGAAATACGGTCGCCAGCTTCAGACGCCTCCATCGCCTTTTGAATTGTGGCTAAAGGGGCAGATACTTCGCCCGTTCCCGAGGCATCGTCGCCAGTCACAGTCACGTGTATTACGGCAGCAGAAGCTTGGCTAAGAGACAACGCAATGGTGATAGTCAGAACTGCGAACAGGAACGCTGCAAGGTTTGTCAGCGGGTTAAATTTCAGCTTCTTGAATTGGAATGGTCGGGAGGGGGGAACGCTCATGATTTTAAGGACTTAGAATTTCAGCAGTGATAAGAGTATTGTATGCGTCTCAACAATGAAAAGCACAAAATCGGTAGGCATTTCTTTAACTTAAGCTCTCGCGGTTTCCATCCGCAAGACCAGTTTGTGCCAGGCGGATGATAAATGACTCGCATTGAACCCACTCACGGCTGCTCGGCAAGTATACGCAGGACTCCTTCGCTGCTGGGCTATGGATTGGCGGCAAAAGCCAGAGTAAGTCGCCGCTACAAACGGAAAAAGGCTTGTGCGGTGCGCTCGGTATCGGCGGCGACTTTTTCCAGCGATTCACCGCGCAACCCGGCGATCTTTTCGGCGGTGAGTTTTAGGTGGGCGGGTTCGCAGGTTTGGCCGCGGAAGGGGACCGGGGCAAGATACGGGCAATCGGTTTCGACCATGTAGCCGTCGGACGGGACGGACTTGGCGGTCTGCTGCAGCAGCATGGCATTTTTGAAGGTGACGATGCCGGTGAAGGAAACGAGATGTCCCATGGCGGCGATTTCGGCGGCGGCTTCGGGAGAACCGCCGAAGCAATGGAAGACGCCGCGCAGCTTTCCGGTGTAGGGGCGGAGGATCTCGAGGGTGTCGTCCCACGCTTCGCGCTGGTGGATGACCACATTGCGTCCGAGTTCGACCGCTAGGTCCAACTGGGCTTTGCAGGCTTCTTCCTGCGCTGACTTCATGGCGCCGTCGGCAATCCCTGCCTCGGCCGCGTCGGCCGTGCCGGCGAGGAGGGCATCGAAGACAGCTTCGGATTTGTTGCCCCTCGCCAAGTCGCGGCTGGGCAGATGGTGGTAATCCAGGCCGGTTTCGCCGATCGCGACGACTTTGGGATGACGGGCCAGCGCGGGGAGTTCGTCGAGGAAGTCCATGGCACCCTCGTCGAGGACGTTGCACGGGTGGAGTCCGACCACGGCGTAGACGTTTTCGTATTGCTCCGCGATGGCCAGCGCCCTGCGGCAACTTTCGCGGTCGATGCCGATGGTGATGACACGATGCACGCCGGCTTCGCGGGCGCGGGCGAGGACGGCGTCGAGTTGTCCGGCGAACTCGGGGAAGTCGAGGTGCGCGTGGGTGTCGGTGAGCATGAGGGTCGTTGGTCTTTGGGGGGGTGTTTAGTCGTCAGCGGATATTTTAACCACGGATCACACTGATTTCACGGATAGTTCGGATGGAGAATGTGGCATCGGCATCTTGCCGATGATCGTTGGCCTTCATTGGCAGGATGCCAATGCCACTGCCTTCTACCAGCGAACCACGGATGAAGCCCAAGTCAACCCCCCGCCGAAGACCACCATGAGGATGTGGTCACCGTGCTTGATCCGTCCGGTGCGCTGAGCTTCATCGAGCGCGATGGCCACGGCGGCCGCCGACGTGTTGCCATAGGTGGTGAGATTGACAAAAAAGCGGTCCATCGGCACGTGAAGCTTGTCGGCGATCGTCTCGATGATGCGCAGGTTGGCCTGGTGCGGGATGAAGCACTCGATGTCATCCGGCGTCAAGCCGGCGCGGGCGATGGCTTCCTTGGTCGCCGCTATCATGGTCTGCACCGCATGACGGTAGACCTCGCGGCCGGACATTTTCATCGTGTTGACTTTGCTGCCGACGTTCTCCGCAGTGAGCGGATGACGGGAACCGCCACCGGGAACGTTGAGGATTTCGTCGAGGTTGCCATTGCTCCCGGAGTAGGCCGAAAGAATTTCGCCGGTCCCCTCGCCCGCCGGTTGCAAGACGGCCGCACCCGCGCCGTCGCCGAAAAGCACGCACGTGTTGCGGTCGGTCCAGTCGATGATCGCGCTGAGTTTGTCCGCGCCAATAACCAAAGCTTTCTCCGCCGAGCCCGTGGCGATGAACTGGCGCGCCAGCTCCATGCCGTAAAGAAAACCGGAGCACGCGGCGGAAACGTCGAAGCAGGTCGCTTTGGGCGCACCCAGCGCCTTCTGCACAAAACACGCGGTGGCGGGAAAGGCCATGTCCGGCGTGACCGTCGCGACAATGATCAGGTCGAGGTCCTCGGCTTTGATCCCGGCGTTTTCCAGCGCGTCACGCCCGGCTTGGATCGCCAGATCGCTCGTCGCTTCGTGCTCCCCCGCGATGCGACGCTCTTTGATCCCGGTGCGCTCGACGATCCACTCGTCCGTCGTGTCGACCATGCGCTGCAGATCGGCGTTGGTCAGAATCTTTTCCGGAAGGTATTTGCCGGTGCCGGCGATCGACACCGAACGAAGATGTTTGGCACTCATTAGCGGGCGTAAAAGGCGGCGAGTTCCTCGACGATGTGCGGGTTGATGCGCGTCTGGATCGACTCTAGCGCAACGCGGATGGCGTTCTTGATCGCTTTGGCGCTGCTCGATCCATGGGCGATGATGCAAATGCCGTCCACCCCGAGAAGCGGGCTGCCCCCGTATTCCTCGTAGTTGGTCCGCTTCTTCAATTTACGGAAAGCCCCCTGCATGAGGTAAGCGCCGGCCATGCGCACCGGGGAACGTTTGACCTCGTTCTTCAGCCAGTGGAAAACGGCCTCGGCCGTGGCTTCGCAGGTTTTCAGAACGACATTGCCGGTAAACCCGTCGCACAGCACCACCTCGACCGGATTCTGGAAAAGGTCGTGGCCCTCGATGTTGCCGCGGAAGTTGAGCCCGCTGGCCCGGAGCAGCTTGAAAATATCTTTGGTGAACTCACTGCCTTTCGCATCCTCCCCACCGATCGACATCAACCCGATCGCCGGGTTCTTGTAGCCCAGCACGTAGCGGGAAAACACCGCGCCCATGATGGCGTATTGCAGCATGTGATCCGGACGCGCATCGGTGTTGGCCCCAGCGTCGATCAGCACACAGAGATTCGTCTCCGTCGGCAACAAGGCCGCAATGCCCGGACGGTCGACGCCTTCGAGCGTGCGCAGTTTGATCGTCGTGGCCGCCACCGCGGCGCCGGTGTGGCCGGCGCTGACCACGGCATCGGCCTGGCCGTGTTTGACCAAATCGACGGCGCGGGAAATGGAGGAATCTTTTTTCCGGCGGACGCCGTCGACCGCGCTTTCCGACATTTCGACGACTTGCGTGGCGTGGACAATTTCCACGCGCGGGTCGCGGCAGTGGTTGCGGTCGAGTTCGGCCCGGATGCGGGCTTCGTCACCGACGAGAAAAAGTTTTTCCAGCCGGGGAAATTCGCGCAGGGCGAGAACGGCGCCTTCGACGCAAGCCTGCGGGGCGTGGTCGCCGCCCATGGCATCGAGCGCAACTTTCATCGGCGCGGTCTGCCGGGTTACGCCGCTCCGACAGACAGGACTTGGCGCCCTTTGTAGTAGCCGCAGGACGGGCAGGCGGTATGGGACGGGACTTTGGCACCGCACTGGGCACAGGTGCCGAGCTGGCCGGCGTGCCAGCGGTTGGCGGCCTTGCGGGTGCGCAGGCGCATCTTGGAGACTTTGCGTTTCGGGACGGGCATAAGAAGTCAGCGTTCGGTTTTTAGCTTATCCAACTGGTCCCAAGCAGATTGCGCACTTTTCTGCGCTCCGCCGCCGATGGCTTCCGAGCCATGGTAGGAACAGCTATGGCCCACCATCTGATCACACCGCGGGTGATTTGGCAAAGCCAATAAAAGTTCCTCCCGGACGGCCGGGGTCAGATCGACCAGTTCCCGGCCCTCGATCTCCGCCTGGGTGGCAAACGGATCCGCCACCGCCTCGTAAACAAAGGGCTGCAGGCAGGCCACGCAGGTCATCTCGACCGGGACGGACACCGTCCCCGTGGCGAAAACCCCGCTACCGGAAAGCCCGACCTCGAGCGAGTAATGGACCGGTCCGGCCGCCTTGGCCCCGATCTCGGCGAGATCGAGAAACCCGGCGTCCTCATTCCCCTCGAGATGCTTTCCCTCGGGCGGGATCTGCAACAAATGAATGCCGATCATGACGCCGATTTTCCTCCGGAGATTTTTTGGCGCAAAGCAGCCGCCACGGGCGGGGTGACCACGCCGGAGATGTCGCCGCCCAACCGCGCGACCTCCTTGACGATGCGGCTGCTGATGTAGCTGTAGTCCTCCTTGGGCATGAGGAAAATGGTTTCCACGCCCGGCGCCAGACGGCGGTTCATCAGGGCCATCTGGAATTCGAATTCGAAATCGGAGACGGCGCGCAGCCCGCGCACGATGACCTGCGCTTTTTCCGCGGTGACGAAATCGACAAGCAACCCGTCGAGCTTTTTGACCTTGAGTCGCTTTTCTCCCGGCAGGGACGCGCGGATCAGTTCGAGCCGCTCCTCGATCGGGAAGAGCGGACCCTTCCCTTCGCTCGGCGCGGCAGCGACGATCACTTCATCGAACAAACGCAGGGCGCGCTCGATCACATCGACATGGCCGAGCGTGACCGGATCGAAGCTGCCCGGGTAGATGGCGCGCGTCATGAAGGGGATCTTTTCGCAGATCCTGCGGGTTTGTCAAAACGCGGCGTCAGGGGCGGGCCCCGGGGGTCAACGGCCGCGACCAACCAGAGGGACAACCTACTCCCACTCGATGGTGGCGGGCGGTTTGCTCGAGATATCGTAGCAGACGCGGTTGACCCCGCGGACTTCGTTGATGATGCGGCCGGAAATGCGGGCCAGCAGTTCGCCGGGCAGACGCACCCAGTCGGCCGTCATGCCATCGCGGCTTTCCACCACGCGGAGGGCCACGGTGTTTTCGAAAGTGCGCTCGTCGCCCATGACCCCGACCGAACGGACCGGGAGAAGGACGGCGAAGGACTGCCAGACGCGGTCATACCAACCGGAGGAGACCATCTCGTCGTGGACAATGGCGTCGGCTTCCTGCAGGACACGGACGCGGGCCCGGGTCACCTCGCCGAGGATGCGCACGGCGAGTCCGGGTCCGGGAAAAGGGTGCCGCTGGACGATTTCGCGGGGCAGACCGAGTTGCAGGCCGACCTCGCGGACCTCGTCCTTGAAAAGCTGGCGGAGCGGTTCGACCAGTTGGAATTTCATCCGTTTGGGCAATCCGCCCACGTTGTGGTGGCTCTTGATGAGCGACGCGGGGTTGCCGCCGATCGGGACACTTTCGATGACATCGGGATAAAGCGTGCCCTGGGCGAGATAGCGGTAGGGCCGGCTTTTGCGGCGGCGGGCGATGGATTTGGCCGCCTGCTCGAAGACGCGGACAAATTCGTTGCCGATGATTTTGCGTTTGCGCTCGGGGTCGGTGATTCCTTTGAGCAGACGGAAAAACCGGGCCGACGCATCGATGATGCGCAGGTCGATGTGGAAATGTTGGCCGAAGATTTCCCGGACCCATTCCCGCTCGCCCGCCCGCAAAACGCCATTGTCGACGAAGATGCAGGTCAGTCGGTCGCCGATCGCCTTGTGCAGGAGGGCTGCGGCGACCGAGGAGTCGACGCCGCCGCTCAGCCCGAGCATCACCCGGTCATCGCCGACTTGCCCGCGGATCTCCTCGCAGGTGCGCTCGATGAACGAGCCCGGGGTCCAGTCCGCCCGGCACCCGCAGATACCGAGCACGAAGTTCTCGATGACCTCGCTGCCGCGCGGAGTGTGCGAAACTTCGGGATGGAACTGCAGGCCGTAAAAGTGGCGTTTGGCATCGGCCATGGCCGCGGCTTTGGAATTTTCCGTCGTGCCGATGACGGCGAAGCCGGAGGGAAGCCGGGTCACCTTGTCACCGTGGCTGTTCCAGACTTCAAGGTGCTTGGGCAGGCCGGCGAAAAGGCGGTTTTTGCGGGTGACGGTGAGGCGGCCGGGTCCGTATTCGCGCGCCGCCGAGGCCTCGACCGCGCCGCCGAGGTCGCGCGAGAGGAGTTGCATCCCGTAGCAGATGCCGAGCACGGGCAAGCCGAGGCGGTAGACGCCGCGATCGACCCGCGGGGCCTTCGCCCCGTAAACACTGGCCGGACCGCCGGACAAAATGACGCCGGCCGCCCCGCTGCGTTTGATTTCCGCCGCGGTCGCGGTGTGCGGGAGGATTTCCGAATAGACCCGGCATTCGCGCACGCGGCGCGCGATGACTTGGGTGTATTGCGACCCGAAGTCGAGGATGACGATTTTGGACGGACGATGACCGGCCGGCGGAGTCCGACTCACTGGTAAAAGGACCCGAAGGCGTCACCGGTTTGGCTGGGCGAAATCAAGCGGCCTTGTCCGGTGATGCCCTGCTCGAATTTTTCGGTCACATCCGTGCCAGCTTCTTCCACCGCGGTGCAAGCGGCGCAGAGCAGGGCCGAGAAGAGGGAAGCGATGAGCTTTTTCATGTTTTTGATCGGGATGGTTGGCCAAAGGTTTTTTAGCGCGCGCCGTCCGCGGGGGCAAGGGGCAAGCTGTCGGCGATCAGACCGATTTGCGCCATGACACGCCTGGCCCAGCGCCGCCCGGCCGCGTCCCGGTAGTGGACCCCATCCCCACCGGTGGCACCGTCACGGTAGGGCGCGGTGATGAGGCGAGAATCGATGGTCCGGAAGCCGGCCGCCACCGATTCGAGCCGGATCCAGTCCTCCACTGCCTGGTGGACGGCGCGGGGGTATTTCGAGGAATCGGGCGGCATGACCCAGACGATGAACGGATCGGAGCCGCGGCGGATTTCCCGCACGAAATCGCGGATATGCCGGCGATAGCGTCGTCCGTCGAGAGGTTCGGAGGAAGCAAGGTGGTCCATCCAGTTGGTGCCTAATTGGACGATGACCAATTGCGGGCGGCAGGCGGCGAAGAGGGCCGGGAGTTTCGGGGTCTTGACCGGCGGCGGACGGCGGCCCTTGCGGTATTCGTGGGAAAAGGACGCTTGTGGGGTGGTCTGACGGTAACCGCAGTTGGTGACGAAGACCGGTTTCCCGGGCAGCCAGTCTTCGGGCGACGATCCGCACGAAGCGAACAGGCAGACCTCGCCGCGCCCGAACCGGGCCTGCAGGGCGTTCTCGAGGGCGCGGCCGAACGGACCGACCGACAAGGAGTCGCCGATGAGCATGACTTTGACCGGCGGTGCCGGCGGCGGTTCGGCGCGGAGCGGGGAGAGCACGCCGGCGGCCAGCAGGCTGAGTATGGCGGCCGCGGACGGGCGGGCCTTCACGGGTGGGAGGCCAGCTTGCGGTGGTCCTCCTCGCGGATGAAGCGCTCGAGTTCGAGGAAACGCGGGTCGTCCTTGGCCTTGAGGGTGGCCCAAGGCGTGCGGTCGACGGGCATCAGGCGCATGATGCGGTTTTGTCCGAGCTGGAAGCGGTGCATCGACTGGCGTTTGCCGCCGATGTGCGCCGCGTGCAGGACCACCAGGTGCGTTCCGCGGAACTCGCCCTTGAGCACGCGTTGGACGCGATAGACGAAAGCGACCAGCGATTCGTGGTAGGGCGCGATTTCCTCGTGCCGGAAAGGCACGCTCATTTTTTCGAGCGAGCACTGGGCCACGAGGACCGGCGCATCCCCCGCGATCTGGGGCTCCCCGGGGTCCACCCCGGAGACAACGAGCGGGACCTCGGGCGCGGGCGGGGCGTGGCCCAGATCGTCCTTGATGATCTCGAAGACGCGATCGGCCCACAACTCCATGTCGGGTCCGAAGAAATGCTGCTGGTCCGGTTGCAGGTTGCGGTAGGGGTATTCGATGAGTTGACGGCTGTCGATGACCCGCATGCCGGGACCGGCGCACATCTCCAGGCGCTCGACGAGCAGATCCTGCGCGGAGGCCACGATCGCACCGCTGACGGGCGGAGCGACCCAATAAATGCGCCGGACGGGAGCCGCCCCCTCGGCCACTTTGGCGAGGAAAGGACGGATGAACGGTTCGAGCACCGCGCCGTTGCGCGACCTTTCGCGCCCCTTGAGCAGGTCGAAAAGGTTGCTGCCAAGTTGCACCACCAACACTTCGGGACGCAGTTCGGCGAGCAGTTGCTCGATCTTGGGAACGTCATAACGCGACGGACGGTGTCCGCGCCGCATGCCGTAAGTGTCCTGGAAAGATACCGGACCCGCCTCGCCGGTCTCGATGCTCCAGTAACCGCAGAGCGACTGGGCTTTGGCATAGGCTTTCAGTGCGGTCCAGGAAAGCGGATGGGTGCCGCAGGCCATGTAGGTATTGACCAGCGGGACGCCCCAGGCCCGGAGTTTGCCGTCGAGCCGCGGACCGAAACCACACAGGGCCATTGAATCACCGAGAACGAGGACCGAGGCAAGCCCTTGGCGGGCGGGTGTGAAGGTGCCCGCCCGGGCCAGGACCGGGGACAAAGCGACCGCGCCCAGCATCTTGAGGAAACGACGGCGAGGCCAGAGCGCGGCGCCGCTGTGGGAGAGCGTGCGCAAGAACAGGACGGGTTAACGCAAGCCGATTTCACCTTCAAGCTTTGAATCAAAGATTTTACATTTCGCGGGCGGTAGGGCAGAAGCATCACCAATGACCCGCCTGCCGCTCGTCACCGCTGTCATAGCATTCCTCTCCGCCCTGCCCTGCGCCGCACAGCCGGACGGGGCGCCGACCACGGCCAAAGATGTCAGATTGAAGACCAAGACCCCGCTGGGCGACGCGGCCATCGTCTGGCCGGCAGGATCGGTGCTGACCGAACCTGTCGGGACCGCGGGGGAGATCGTCGTGCGGCAGGGTCCGTTCACCGCGCGCCTCGACCGGGCCGAGGTTGTTTTTCCCGTCGTGCCTGTCGCGGCCGGCGCGCTACT
Source organism: Chthoniobacterales bacterium (assembly GCA_040881855.1). Classification (GTDB taxonomy): domain Bacteria; phylum Verrucomicrobiota; class Verrucomicrobiia; order Chthoniobacterales; family JACTMZ01; genus JACTMZ01. Next base: position 12,577 of record JBBECM010000073.1, read on the forward strand.
CCCCGCACCGGAGCCCGACCCCGCTTTGCGGGCGGGTCTTGAAGGCAAGGGGCCACATCCGACGTGGTTCGAGGACTGGCGGGTCCTTGGTCCGGCCGGGGCGGCCGTTCTGCTCGGTCTCTACTCCTTGGCCACCACGGCGGCGCTGGTCCGCGGACGGCGGAAAGCCGAAGACTGAGGTACGATTCTAGAAGCCCGCGGCGGTTTTCACCGCGGCCTCGCGCAGGGTCTGTTCGTATTCCGGTTGGAGTTCGTTGCTGAAGAGCAAGAGCTTCCCCTCGCCCGTGGCCCCGTCGACCAGCATCTGCGCACTGACCGACTCGCCGGGCCAGACGAGCGAGCGTCCGCCGGCGTCCGCGTGTGGCGCCGCCCCGTATCCGAGTTCGAGCGCTTCGCGCAGAATCGTGGTCTGGCGGTTGTCCGGCGTGGAAAATACCACCGCGTAGAAGCGCCCGCGCAGAAAATAATAGATCACCTCGCGGACCCGCACGCCGCCGAAGATGTGCGACTCTTCCTCGCGCAGGTAGACCTGCACCGGGTCGTCCGGCACCGAAGCGCCGTCGACCTCTTCGAGTTGCCAGTGCTGCCGCGCCTCGTCGAGCGTGGCCCCGAAGGGAACCCCGGAAAACCTCTTGCTCACGTCCGGGAAAGTAACCGCGCCCGATTGCCCGGTGACTGTCCCGGTGGCAACCGGCAGAAAAAGGAGGGCGAGAAGAAGGGGGGCGCGCATCAGGAGAGCTTGGCGTGCGAACCGTCGCAGAACGGCGGATTGGACGTGTGCTTGCAAAGGCACCAGGCGACTTTTTTCTTTTCCGTGATTTCCACCTTGAGCGGTTTGAAACCTTTGTCCTTGTGGGCGCCGTCGCAGAAGGGCTGCGTGGAGGAGAATCCGCAGGAGCACCACCAGTAGGTGCCGGGTTCCATTTCCATCACCTCGGGGGTCTTCGCGCAGATCTTGGGAGAAGACATATCGGGCATCATGGACGAGCGGGGGGCGATTTGGCCAGACGGAAGGAGGCCGGCCGCGCGGCGGGCACGACGGTCAGAACTCGATGACGTAAAAAAGCCCCTGGCTGACGGCCGCTGCTTCCTCGACGGTCATCCATCGTTCCTCGAAGCCCGGGCCGTAGGAGTCGGAGATGGCCAGTTCGCCGGTGGTCTCGTTGTAGCCGGTGATCATGCAGAGATGCGCGGACTCCGGGTCCTTGGCCAACTGCTTCCCCGCGGCACGCGCCGCTTCCAGCGAGGCCGACCAGGCAAGGGGATCGGTCATTTCCCGGCGCGACGCAAGGCGTCCATCCACGGCACGGTTAAAATCCGGCGTGCTGAACATCGCCCACATGACCGGCAGTCCCCGGTCGATGAATTTGGCCGCGGCGGACGGCACAAGTTTGAGCGAAGGACTGTCGAGGCGCCGTCCCGCGCGCGTCACGGCATCGCGCGCGCCCCACATGATGTCTTGACCCGAGGTGCCGCCGCCAGCCTCCGTGTTCCCGGCCATGGCCAGAACATACATGTCGGCCGGCACGCCCATCCAGCGCATGGCCCGCTCCCAGGTCGCCGGGACGCAGTAACCCTTCGGGCCCTGATTGACCATGGGCAAGGCGGAGAGGATCACATCGCCGTTGGCCCGCCGCTCCACGCCCGCGGCGGCGCGCTCGCGGATGACATCGTCGGCCAATCTCGATTTTCCGCCGCTGTCCGCCTCGACCGACGGCAGGATGCGCAGTGTGACATATTCGCCGCGCGGCGCGGAAAGCAGGAAAGCGTGCCCGCGCCAATCCCAGCGCTGCATGGTTTCACGCGTCCGGCTGCCTTGTCCGAAACGCGCGGTGGCGGGTTCCCCGAAAAGCGATCCGAGGGCCGCGGCCAACGTCTTCTCGTCCTCCTCGATAGCCTTGCGGTTCCCGCGCAGTTCGGCGCGCCGCTGGCGCAGATCGCGGTTGTCGGTCGGACCGATGGCGGTGGCCACGGCATCCCCTTTGTTGGCGAAGACGAGCGAAAGCGCGGCGACGCGTCCGTCCTCCCCGTAAAGCGCTTGCGAGTAAGGACGCGCCCCGAGGAACCGCGAGGACGCAGCGGGATAAAGACGGTAACTCGAGTTGACGGGTGTCTCGGACTCCCGAGGCCAGCCGAGCCGTTGCGCCACGGTGCCCGCTTGATCATCCCAGAGATTGTCGTCCGCAAAGAGCAGCGCACCGCAGGCCGTGTTGATCTCCGCGAAATCCGGTCCGGCCGCCCGGGCCGTGGCCGCGAGGAGGAGCACGGGCAGGATCAGGCGCGGGATCATTCGGCTGGGCGCTATTTTTTCGTCTCCGGATTGAGCGACTTCAGCTCCGGCGGCACAAAGATGCCATCTTTGCGGATGAGTTTGCCATCAAAGCAAACCTCGCCGCCGCCGTAGTCGGCGCGCTGGATGCAGACCATGTCCCAGTGGACCTGGCTGCGGTTGCCGTTACCACCGACTTCGTAGGCTTGTCCGGGGGTGAAGTGGAAAGAACCGGCAATTTTCTCGTCGAAAAGGATATCGCGGATGGGATGGAGGATGTGCGGGTTGAAGCCGAGCGAGAATTCGCCGATGAAGCGGGCACCGGCATCGGCATCGAGGATCGCGTCGAGCTTGGCCGTCTGGCGTCCACCCTCGGCGCGGATAATGCGGCCCTGTTTGAATTCGAGCACCACGTCCTCGAAAGCGGTCCCGTGGTAAATGCTGGGCACATTGAAGTGCACGCGGCCTTCGACGCTGCGTTTGACCGGCGCGGTGAAGACCTCGCCATCCGGGATATTGCGGTCGCCACCGCAGATGACCGAGCCGATGCCCTTGATGCTGAAACGCAGGTCCGTGCCGGGTCCTTTGATCTGCACCTGATCGGTGGTGTCCATGAGCGCCTTGAGCGTTTCCATGCCTTGGCGCAATTTCCCGTAGTCCGTCGTGCAGACACGGAAGTAGTAATCCTCGAAAGCCTCCGTGCTCATGCCGGCCTGCTGGGCCATGGACGGGGTGGGCCAGCGCAGGACAACCCAGCGGGTTTTGTTGATCCGGTGGTTCATGACTGGACGCATGGTGGCGGCGATCATTTTCATGTTCCCGGGCGAAACATCGCTCATTTCGGTCACATTTTCGCTGCCGCGGATGGCGATGTAGGCGTCCATCTTTTTCATGCGGGCCATTTCGATCTCCGAGGCGACCGACAGCTGTTCCTTTGTGGCGTGCAACGCCATTTCGCGCGCGATGCGTCCGTGCTGGAGTTGGACGAACGGCAGGGCTTGGGCTGCACGGATGGCGCGCACGAGGGCGACGACCATGGCATCGGGAACATCGGAAACCTCGACCAGCACCTTGTCGCCGGGTTGCAAGGCGGTGGAATGTCTGGTCAGAACCCCGGCCAGCTGGTCGTAACGTGCATCGGTCATGGGAAAGATATGCCCGAGGCCGCGGGCCCGGGCAACGCAGGACTAGCGGACTTTTTCCATCGAATCCAAGGACACGCGGTAGAGTTGGCCGCCCTCGTTGGCGATGACGACCGAATGGTTGCCGTCGAATGCGGCCGCCTCGGCTTGCCAGGCGAAGACCGGCGTCCAGCGCGCACCGCGGCGGAAAATACTGCCCGAAGCCGGGTCATATTCGAAGACCCAGAGGGAGGTGTAGGTCAGGACGGCCACCAGCTTGCCATCTGGCGAGGCGTCCGCCGCGGTGACCATGCCGCCGATTTCGAAAGAGTCGACCAGCCGCAGCGGGTTGGATTTGTCCGGCGACTCCCCTTCCAGCCGGTAAAGGCGCGTGCGCTTGTCGCTCCGGTGCTTGGTCAGGAAGTAGATGCGGTCACCGGCAGAGAAGACCGCCTCGCAATCATAGTCGGGCGAAGCCTCCCGCTGGTCCTCGTAATGCACGCGCAGCGTGCGCGCGGGCCGGGTACTCGTCGTGCCGGGCCGCGGCTCCCCGACGAAATGCAGCATCAACTGCTTGCGGCGCCCGAGATTGTTGCCCACATCGGCAATGATGAGGTTCCCCTTGCCGTCAAGGGCGAGGTCTTCCCAATCGAAATTCCGGACCCCTTCGATCCGCACCGGACCCGACCATCCCGGGGCCAGCTGGCCATCGGCGGTCACGGCCACGACCACGGAAGCGTTGCCGGAATCGCCCAAAGCCCAGAAAATGCCGCGGTAACGCAGGCTTTGGGCCAAGCCGGAGCACTCGGTGACGAGGGCAGGATCGATTTTCCCGGCGGGCTGGAGAAAACGGAAAGCCTGCCAGGGAAACTGCGCTGGAGCCGGAGTGGCGAGGACCAACAAGAGCAGAAGGTAGAAAACCGCAGAGAGCACGGAGGTCATAAAGGGCAGTCCCCCTCTACGTTTTCCGAGTCCTCTGCGGTTTTTGTCCATCGAAAGTCCGATGGACCGCTCAATACGACTTGGCGAAGACCACGCGGCGGGCGCTGGGTTTTCCGGTGAAAGGACAAACCCCCGGTTCGGCATCCCCGTCACGCGGGATGCAGCGGATGGTCACTTTGAGTTCTTCTTTGATCTTTTCCTCCGTTTCGCGCGTGCCGTCCCAGTGCGCGAGAGCAAAGCCGCCGTGGATTTCCGGCTGGGCGGCGTTTTTCGGGGTGAAAAAAGCGCGGAAGTCGTCCGCGGAGTCGATGACCTTGGTGTGTTCCTCGCGGAACTTGGTGGCCCGATCAAGCAGGCCGGATTGGATCGACTCGAGCAGGGCGCCGGCGCCGGCGACGAATTCCGCGGCGGCGGGAAATTCTTTTTCCTTCGGCCCCCGGTCGCGACGACTGACCGCAACCGAGCCTTTATCCAAATCGCGCGGACCAATCTCGACGCGGAGCGGAACGCCTTTCTTGATCCACTCCCAATTTTTCGTTCCCCCGCCGGCATCGCGGAGGTCGATCTCGACCCGGACCGGTTCGCCGAAGGCGGTTTGTCCGCGCAACTGCACCGCCAGCTTCTCCGCCGCTTCGAGCACGGCGGACCGGGACTCCTCCTTGGTCAGGACCGGGAGAATGACAATCTGCGAGGGGGCAACGCGCGGCGGCAAAACAAGACCGTCGTCGTCGGAATGCGCCATGATCAGCGTCCCGATGAGTCGCGTGCTCACGCCCCAGCTGGTCGTCCAGGCGAGTTGGCGGCTGCCATCGCGCGCCGCGAACTCGATGCCGGAGGCGCGGGAAAAGTTTTGTCCGAGAAAGTGCGAAGTCCCGGCCTGGATGGCCTTGCGGTCCTGCACCATAGCTTCGATGCAGAGGGTGCTGACCGCGCCGGGAAAACGTTCGCTTTCGGATTTCTCCCCGGTGAAAACGGGCAGCGCGAGATGCTCGCGGGCGAACTTTTCATAAACGCCGAGCATTTGCCCGGTCTCGGCCACGGCTTCCTCCATCGTCTCGTGCGCGGTGTGGCCTTCCTGCCAGAGGAATTCGGAGGTGCGCAGGAAAAGGCGCGGACGCATTTCCCAGCGGACCACATTGGCCCACTGGTTGATGAGCAGCGGGAGGTCGCGGTAGCTCTGCACCCAGCGGGCATAGGCGGCCCCGATGATCGTTTCGGACGTCGGGCGGACGATGAGCGGTTCGTTCAATTCGCCGGCCGGCACAAGCTTGCCGTCTTTTTCCTCCAACCGGTGGTGCGTGACCACGGCGCATTCTTTGGCAAAGCCTTCGACATGCGCGGCTTCTTTCTCGAGGAAGCTCAGCGGGATGAAGAGCGGGAAGTAGGCGTTGACGTGGCCGGTCGCCTTGAACATGGCGTCGAGCTGACGCTGCATGTTCTCCCAAATTCCCCACCCCCACGGCTTGATGATCATGCAGCCGCGCACATCGGAATTTTCCGCGAGGTCGGCGGCTTTGATGACCTGCTGATACCACTCGGGAAAATTGTCCGGCCGGGTCGGGGAGATTGCGGTCTGGTTACTCATGAAGAAAACCGGATCCTAACCGGCCTGCAGGCTGGCGAGAAACCTTTTGAAAAAATCAACGCCGGCTTTGAGATCATCCACCGCGATGAATTCGTTTTCGGTGTGGGCCTGCGCGATGGAACCGGGTCCGACAGCCACGGCCGGCGTGCCGCGGGAGGAAAAGATGGCCGCGTCGCAGAACCACGCGGCGCCGGCGGGCCGCCCGCCCGCTTCGATCAATTGGCCGACCAGCGGGTGCGAGGGGTCGGTGTCGAGCGCCTCGGATCCGGCGATGCGGCTCACGGCCAGGCCCGGGCAGGCGGCGCGCATGACTGCGAAAACGGATTCCGCCTCGCGGTCCTTCCACTGAGCGGGGAGCAAACGCAGATCGACCACCGCCTCGGCGTGGTCGGGCACGATGTTGAATTTCGTTCCGCCGCGGATGGTGCCGATGCTGAAGGTCGGATGGCCCAGGACGGGATCGTCGATCGCGGCGAAAGACGCGGCCAGAGCTTCCTGCAAGGAGAGCAATCCCGCGGCGAGCTTGATGATCGCGTTCTCACCGCGTTCGGGACACGAACTGTGCGCCGAGCGGCCCGTCGCGGTGATCCGCGCGGTCACATCGACTTTGTGTTTGTAGACGACCTCCAGACCCGTGGGTTCGCCCACCACGACAAAAGCAAACTCCTCCTCCGCGGCCAGCGCCTTGGCCCCGTCCTGCCCGGCCTCCTCGCCCATCAGCCCGGCGAACCAGATTTCGTGGGTGAGGCGCGGCAGAAGATCGCGAGTCTCGTGCAGGGCCCAGAGCATGGCGGCCATCGGCCCCTTGGTGTCGCTGGCCCCGCGCCCGTAAATTTTCCCGTCGCGCAACTCCCCGCCGAACGGATCGATGGTCATGCCCGCCACGCTGACCGTGTCCGTATGCGGGGCAAGGAGCAGACGCGGTTTGCCCGGGGCGGGGAAGCGTCCGACCACGTTGGGGCGTCCGGGCTCGACCGGACGCAGCCCCGCCTCCGCCCCGAGGGAGCGGAGAAATTCCGCGACGAATTCCGCGCAAGCCTCTTCGCCGGTGCGGTCGGTGCCGGGGTCGCCGTCGGGATTGACGCTGGGAATGCGGATCAGCGCCTGCGCCAGTTCCACGACGGAAGCGGGCGCCGCGCTCATGCCGCAGTGGAACGGAACCACTCGACGAATTTCGGGATGCCCTCGGCGATTTTGGTCCGCGGCTGGTAACCCAGCAGCAAGCGCGCCTTGGAGATGTCCGCCCACGTGGCCGGCATGTCCCCTGGTTGGTCGGGTTGGCGGTCGATGACCGCTTTTTCGCCCGTCGCATCTTCGATGGCCGCGATCAATTCGCGCAGCGAGGTGGTTTCCGACTCGCCGATGTTGAAGATATCGAAGTCGGCACGCCCGTAGTCGGCGGCCCCGCGGATGCCTTGCACAACGTCATCCACGTAGGTGTAGTCACGGCGACTGGTGCCGTCGCCGTATTGGGTGATGGGACGTGCCTCATGGATGGCACGGGTGAATTTATGGATGGCGAGATCGGGGCGCTGGCCGGGGCCGTAAACGGTGAAGAAGCGCAGGACGACGACCGGCAGGCCGTGGAGGTGGGAATAGGTGGAACACAGTTGCTCGCCGGCCACCTTGGTCGCGGCGTAGGGACTGTAAGTGCGGCGCAGAGCGGCGCTCTCGCGGAAGGGGACCTCGTCGGTCGCCCCGTAGACGGACGAGCTGCTGGCGAAGAGGAATTTCCCCGTGCCGCCCCGCACCGCCGCGTCGAGGACATTCACCGTGCCGAGCACATTGGTCCGAGCGTAGAGGGAGGGTTGTTCGATGGACGGACGGACGCCGGCGCGGGCGGCGAGGTGGAGGACAACGTCCCAGCCGGGGGCGAAAGCCCGGGCGACCGCCTCGGGGTCGCAGATATCGCCTTCGAAGAGTTCCGCTTCGGCCAGACCGGCCATGTTGCAGCGCTTGACCTGCGGGTCGTAAAAGCTGTTGAAATTGTCAAGGACCCCCACTTTCCAACCTTCCCGCAGAAAAAGGGCGGCCGCATGGGAGCCGACAAAGCCGGCGCCGCCGGTGATAAGGATACTGCGTCGGGACATTGGGATATTTCAGCGGCTCGGCGCACGGGCGAGAAGCCCGAAAATCACGCGGCGAGATTAGCGGGCTGTCCGGACAAGCGGTCGGCGACCAGTTGCGCGAGCGAACGCGCACCGCGGTCGAAAAGAAAACGCGCCTCGGCACCTTCCTCCGGCCAGGCGAGAACAAGGACATCGGCGAGGAATTTGTGTTCGAGGCGCGCCAGCGAAGGCGCGCCGGGAGGCAGGGCGCGCGGACGGCGCGGGTGCGCCCGCGGGACAAAATAGAGCATCTGCGCGGCGCCATCGGCCGAGACCAGCCAACCGAAACGGTTGCGCGGGTAGCCGGGGCCGCTCCCGCTGATGCACGGCACGGCCCATTCGACGCGCCAACCGGGTCCGGCCTGCGCTTCCACCGCCGCGCGGGCGGCGGAGGGCAGATCGTCCGGCAAATCGGCAACCGGCAACTCGTCGGGCGCGAGCCGCAATTTGCGTCCACACAGCCAGAGCTTGACCCCCGTGGCGCGCAGCATGCGGGGGACGAAAAACCAGATGGCGGCGAGGAGGAAAATGGCCAGCACGAGGGCCACGATCGGGTAGGTAAAAATGAGTCCGAGTCCGAGGACCACGGTGGCGTCCTCGGCCACGCTCAAGGCGATGTTGGAGACCGGCTCGGGCGAGGCATTGGCCTGCAAGCGGGCGGTCGACTTCAACGCGTGGGTGGTGAAGCCGAGCCAGGCGGCGAGCAGTCCGACCACGACATTGAAGACGGCATTGCTTTCGCCCAGCACCATGATGGCGAGCAACGCGGCGCCGACCGGACGGATGGCGGTATGGACGGCATCCCAGGCCGAATCGACCCAGGGAATTTTATCGGCCAGAAATTCCATGGCGAAAAGCACGCCCGCGACGGCCAGAACGAGCGGGTCGGCCAAGACTTCGAGGCGCTGGTAGGCGGGCGAGAGATCGATCCAGTCGAATCGCACCGCGAGGCCGGTAAGAAAAACGGTCAGGTAAAGGTTGAGGCCGGCCAGCGAGGCCAAGCCGACGGCGACACCGAGGAGTTGGAGGATTTCCATGGGACGGGCGGAAGATAATCTATTCCGCGGTCAATGCCAGTCCGGGCCAAAAAAAACCCCCTCCGACCGGAGCCGGAGGGGATTTGTAAGTGGAGGCTGCTTTAGAACGAGAAGTTGGCGCTCACGCCGGCCCACCAGGTGTCGGTGTCGGTGCCGACGATATCCTGCCACTGGTAGGAGTAGGCAATATAGGGCGAAATCCCGAACCAGCTGGTCACCGAGATCGGCAGAGCCAAACCGAGTTGGAGGTTGTTGCCGCCGTCGAAGAGGTTCCCGTTGTTGTTGGCGTTGAACCCGAAATTGATGCCGTAGGCAACATAGGGATCGACCGCGAGCCAATCGGTGACGGGCACGCTGGCGTCAATCTGCAGCAGCAGGTAAGAGGCGCCGGGCTCGGTCCAACCTCCGTTGCCGGCGTGCGGGCCGACGTTGAGGAAGTAGGTGGCGTTCGGGGTGATCGTCACCGATCCGACTTCGACATTGTAGGCGAGTGCCCAGTAGAGCTCGTTCTGGCTCAGGTTGTCACCACCGAGGCCGAAGTTGTTCGGATAATAATAGTAGATCCAGCCGAACGACGCGTCGAGCGGGCCGAAGCTATGGGTGTAGTCGAGGAAGACATCGAGCTCCTGATACTGGCGACTGGTCGATGAGCTGACGCCGTACCAAACCCCCGCGGTGAAAGCACCGTTCTCCCAAGGTGTGATCCCGATGTCGCCGCCGAGCCAATAAAGGCCGCGGCCGTTACCGAGCAAGTTGGCTCCGCGGAACATGTAGAGGCTGTCCCATCCGGTGGCGGCGTTGACCGACCACCATTTGTCTTCTTCTTCAATGACGACGACTTCCTTGTTCATCGACTTGCCGTCGACGACGCTGACCGTGGTGACGGTGGCTTCGGTCGTCGGGCCGCCGGCACTGATCGGGGCCGAACGGGCGCGTCCCAAGGTTTGGGCTCCGGCCGAAGAACCAGTTTCAGTTTGAGCCTGCGCCAGCGGGGCGGCCAGCAGCAAGGTTGCTATTAACGCGAGGAGTTTTTTCATGGTTTTAGTGGGTTTGGTTTTTTGGAGACTGTCCCGCAGGGAGACGATGTATCGAACAAATCCTTTGAAGCACAAGCCGTGCCAAAGGACAAACCTTTTATTTTGTCTCTGTCGAACCCTGATTTCCGGTCCTTGGTCTCACCAAGTCTGGCCAAAAAGCGCCATACCGGACGGTCAAACCGCGACTGGGGAGTCCTCGCGGACGAGCAGGCTGACGTCGTTGGGGTGGATGAGGCACCAGACGTGCTCGCCCTCGTGGAAATCGAGGCCGGTCTCCCCGGCATTGGCCAGCAGGGCGCTGAGTTCGAGGCCGCCCTCGGTCACGATGGTCATGTCGTCCACCGCCCCCTTGAAGACCTCGCTGCTCACCCGGCTGGAAAAAACATTGCGGTCTCCCTCGGGCCGCTCGCGGTGCAGGCGGATTTTTTCCGGGCGGACCGAAACCAGCATCTTGCTGCCGACCGCGCTGCTCTCGCCGCTTTTGATCCAGAGTTCGAGGCCGCCTTCGAGACGGCAGAAAGCGAGTCCGTCCTCGCGCCGGAGCACCTCGGCTTGCATGATGTTCGTTTCGCCGATGAAGCCGGCCACGAATTCGGTGCGCGGATGGTGGTAGATTTCCGCCGCGGTGCCGACCTGCTCGACGCGGCCCTTGTTCATGACCGCGATGCGGTCGGACATGCTGAGTGCTTCCTCCTGGTCGTGGGTGACAAAGATGAAGGTGATGCCGAGGCGCTTCTGCAGGTTTTTCAGCTCGGTGCGCATCTGCGTGCGCAGCTTGGCGTCGAGGGCGGAGAGCGGTTCGTCGAGGAGGAGGACCTGCGGTTCGCAGACGATGGCGCGCGCCAGGGCGACACGCTGGCGTTGCCCGCCGGAAAGCTGCGCCGGCTTGCGGTCCTCCATGCCCTGCAGCGACGTCATGGCGATGGCCCAATCGGTTTTTTCCTTGATGGCCTCCGGCGGCAATTTTTTCATGCGCAGCCCGAAGGTGATGTTCTCGCGCACGGAAAGGTGCGGGAAGAGGGCGTAGCTCTGGAAGACCTGGTTGACATTGCGCTTGTAGGGCGGGTCGTTCGAGACGTCCTGCCCGGCGATGAGAATCTGTCCCGTCGTCGGCTGCTCGAAACCGCTGATCATGCGCAGGCAGGTCGTCTTGCCGCAGCCTGACGGACCGAGGAACGTCATGAACTCCCCCTCGGCGATGTCGAGGCTCACGTGGTCCAGGGCCGTGAAATCCCCGAATCGCTTCGTCACATCGCGGACTTCGACCATCGGGTTCATCAGATCAAAGATTCTTGAACCAACCGATGCGGCCGGGCGCGAGGTTGATGTTGATCTGTTTGACCTCGGTGTAGGCCTCGAGGCCGTAGGTGCCGAGTTCGCGGCCGATGCCGGACTGCTTGTAACCGCCCCACGGGGCCTCGTTGAAGGTCGGATGATACGTGTTGATCCACGTGATGCCGGCCCGCAGCTGCTTGATCACGCGCTGGGCTTTGGCGCCGTCGGAGGTGAAAACCGCGCCGGCCAAGCCGTAAACGGTGTCATTGGCTTTGCGGATGGCTTCTTCCTCGGTGTCGAAAAGCTCGACCACGAGCACGGGGCCGAAAATTTCCTCCTTCAAGATTCTCGCGTCCGGCGGGACATCGACGAAAACGGTCGGTTCGACGAAATTTCCTTGGGCCATGGCGCCCTTGGTCATGCGCTTGCCACCGCAGAGCAGTTTGGCCCCCTCGTCGAGACCGGACTTGATGTAGCCGAGGACTTTTTCCAGGTGGGCTGGCGAGATGAGCGGACCCATCTCGGTTTTTTTGGCCGAGCCGTCGCCCACCACGATTTTCCGGCAGGCCTCAGCGAGGCGCGGGAGGAACTTTTTGGCCATCTTGCGCTCGAGGATCAGGCGCGAGCCCGCGCTGCAAACTTCGCCCTGCCCGGCAAAGATGCCGAACATGGCGAATTCGAGCGCCGCCTCGAAATCGGCATCGGCAAAAACGATGTTCGGGCTCTTGCCGCCGAGTTCGAGGGTGACTTTCTTCAAGTTGCCCGTGGCGGCGGTCATGATTTTGCGTCCGGTCACTCCGCCGCCGGTGAAAGCGACTTTGTCCACCCGGTCGCTGGCCGCGAGGGTCGATCCGACCGGGTCGCCGGGCCCGAGGATGAGGTTGGCTGCGCCGGGGGGGAAACCGGCTTCTTTGATCAGTTCGAAAAGTTTCACCGCCGAAACGGGGGTCATTTCCGACGGCTTCAGAATGCACGCGTTGCCCGCGGCGAGGCCGGGGGCGAGTTTCCACACGGCCATGAGGAGCGGATAATTCCACGGGATGATCTGCGCGCACACGCCGATCGGTTCGCGCACGGTCATGCAGACCATGTTCGGATCGCTCACACTGTAGGTCTGGCCCTGCGGTTTGCTGGCCAAGCCGGCATAGTAGCGGAAGCAGCCCGCGGCATCGGCCGCGTCATAGCCGGCCTCGCGCAGCGGCTTGCCGTTGTTCTCGGTGTCGATTTTCGCGAACTCCGCCGCGTGCTTCTCGACGAGGTTGGCCAGGGCGAAAAGTTTCTCCGCGCGCTCGGGCCCGGTGCTCTTGCCCCACGGTCCGTGGTCGAAGGCCTCCCGCGCCGCACTGATGGCCTTTTCGGCATCGGCTGCGCCGCTCTCGGTCGCTTTGGCCATCACCTTGTTGTCCGCCGGATTGAGAATGTCGCGCGTGGCGCCGCTCTTGGCCGGGACCCACCGGCCGTTGATATGGTTGAGGAGGGTTTTCATACCGGAAGATTAATCCATTTCACCGCGGTTTCCACAATGCCGCATTCAGACAGGACCAGAGGTGCATGATCCAGCCGAGGGTGCCGATGCTGACAACCCAGAGGACGGCGGCGCCGGTGAAAAAGAGCACCGCGGCCAGAAAGCGGCCCTGCAGCAGTTGTCCGAGGCCCGGAACGAAAAGGCTGCCCAGAGCGGCAATCACATTGCCCGCCGAGCCTTGTCCGACCGTCATGAAGTCACTAAACGCCGCCGCCGCCCCGATGTCTACCCCGCAAAAGGACGTTCGCGCGCGAAAAATTCCACCACGGCGGGGAAGAGAAGGTTTTCCGCCCGGCGGATGCGGTCGCGCAAAATTTCGGGCGTGTCGCCAGGCAGGATGTCGGCCTCGGCTTGCGCCACGATCTCGCCGAAACCGCCATCGCCGCCGACGCGGTAGACCGTGCAACCGGCCACCGTGTCGCCCGCGGTCAGGGCGTCCTCCCAGGGCCGGGGACCCGGATGAGCGGGCAGGAGCGAAGGGTGGACGGCGAGGATCCGGCCCGGGAAGGAGCCGAGCAAATCGGGACCGGGAGCCCGAAAGAAGTTGAGCAGAAGGATGAGTTCCGCGTGCTGGTGCTGGAGGGCGTTGACGATGTTGTGCTCGCTGGCCGGGTCGAGCACGCCTTCGGCCTCCCCGGGGTAGACATATTTCGTCTGCACGCGGTGGGCGCGACCGACGTGCAAAATGCCGGCATCGCGCACGTCGGAGACGACCACTTTGATTTCCGCGGGCAGCATGCTGTCGTGGATGGCGCGAAAAATCGCATCGAGGTTCGTGCCCGCCCCCGAACCGAGGACGCCGATGCGCAATTTATCTCCCGCGCTCACCGGTCGTGCCTCCTTTCCAGCAACGCCGTGGTGGAACGGCCCGGCACCAGCGGGAGAATCCGGATTTCCGCCCCGGCGTCGTGCAGGGCGGCCTGTTCCCCGGCATCGAGCGACTCCGCGGTGTAGTCGCCGCCTTTGGCGTAAATGTGCGGTCGCACCGCGCGCAGGACCGAGGTTGCCCGTTTGTCGTCGAAAACAACCACGTAATCCACGCAACCGAGCGCGGAGAGCACTTCGGCCCGGTCGGCCTGCGGGTTGAGCGGACGGCCGGGGCCCTTCAACTCGCGCACGGAGCGGTCGCTGTTCAGGCCGACGGCCAAAGCATCGCCGAGGGCGCGCGCCTCGCGCAGATAACGCACGTGGCCGGCGTGGAGAAGATCGAAACATCCGTTGGTGAAAACCAAACGGCGTCCGGCGGCATCCATGGCATCGCGCTCCCGCGCCAGGTCGCCCGCTTCCACCACGCGTCCCTCGTGCATGCGCCGAGTATTCCCACCACAGCCGTCATTGCGCAAGACCTTCGGCACGCCTACAAAGTCCCCATGCGCATCGCGCGAATCGCCGACGAGTCCGGGGCCGTCCTGCACGGCCGCCCCACGGAAGAAACCGGTCTCTACGAGGAACTCACGGGGTCCTGGGGATCGGGGTTCTGCGGCACCGGGCGCACCGTCCGCGCCGCCCGCCTGCTCGCCCCCCTTGATCCGTCCGCGGTTTACGCCATCGGTCTGAATTACCGCGACCATGCCGCGGAGACCGGGTCGCCCGTTCCGGCCTATCCCGTGCTTTTCATGAAAAACCTGCGCGCGGTCACCGGGCCCGGCGCGCCGGTCCTTTTGCCGCGGCGCCTGCGCAGCGACGAGGTCGATTACGAGGCCGAGTTGGCCGTGGTGCTGGCCCGCGACTGCCGCAACACGACGCGCGCCGGGGCCATGGATCACGTAGCCGGCTTCACCTGCGCCAACGATGTCAGCGCGCGCGACTGGCAACGGCAACGTTCGGGACACCAGTGGTGCCGCGCCAAATCGTTCGACACTTTCTGTCCGCTCGGTCCTGAGGTGGTCACCCCGGATGAACTGCCCGATCCGCTGCACGTGCGCATCGCCTCGCGGTTGAACGGCAAAATCATGCAGGAAAGCAACACGTCGCAGATGATCTTCGATGTGCCCGCACTCTTGGAGTTTCTCAGTGCCGACACCACCCTGCCGGCCGGCGCAGTCATCCTCACCGGCACCCCGCACGGGGTCGGCATGGCGCGCCAACCGCCGGTCTGGCTGCAGCCCGGCGACACCATCGCCGTCGACATCGCCGGCATCGGCACCTTGGAAAACCCGGTGGCGGAAGGGGACTGAATGACCTCCTTTCCGGTGGTCTTGCCCCGCGGCGCCGCCGAACCGCGCACGCCCCCGCCCTGCCCGATCGCCCGGCTGGCCGCGTTGCTGGCCGAAGAACCGCGACTGGAAGCCGTCGCTTTCAACCCGGCCACGCGACGGCTTTCCATCGCCACGCTCGGCGGCGACAAGGACGGACGCCTCGCGCAGCGCGTCACCGCAACCATGCTGGCGAGCCACGAACCGTGTCCGCACTTCCGGCCGGAAAAATGCCAAGTCTGCGGGGTCAGCGCGGAACACCTCCCCGGCACCTCGCGCATCCTCGTTTCAGAAAAACTCGGCACGACGCTGGTGCGCAAGGCGACCTGCGTGACCGCTCTCTCGCTGTGGCAGTGGGTCAAACTGGTCTGGCCCGCCTACGCCCCGCGGCAGAAGGGCACGATCGAGGAACACGGCGAGACGGAATGGAAATCCATGGCCGCCTTGGCGGCGGGATGTGCGGTTTTCGGCCTCGCGGGCTGGGCCCTCGACCTGGCGCACGCGCCGGCGTGGGCGCCGCTGGCGGCCTACCTTCTCGCCTACCTGGGCGGCGGCTGGGATGCCGCGGGTGATGCCTGGGAGCGACTCAAAGCGGGGCAACTCGACATCCATTTCCTCATGCTGGCCGTCGCCGCCGGCGCCGCGTTGATCGGCGCATGGCGCGAAGGCGCTCTGCTCCTCTTCCTTTTCTCCGCCTCCGGGGCGATGGAGCACTACGCGATGGGCCGGACCCGGCGGGAGATCGGCGCCTTGCTGCGCGGCGCGCCGAAAACGGCGCTCGTCGTCGACGGCGGCCCCGAACGCGAGGTGCCGGTCGACGACCTCCGGCCGGGCATGACCGTACGCGTGGTGGCCGGCGGACAGATCCCCGTCGACCTGACCATCACGCGCGGAAGGTCGGAATGCGACGAGTCGAATCTCACCGGCGAATCCGTCCCCGTGCCCAAGGGCCCCGGCGACACCGCCCTGGCTGGCACGATCAACTTGAGCGGGGTGCTCGAGGGGTCCGTGCTGCGTCCGGCCTCGGAAAGCTCGCTGCAGCGCATCATCCGCCTGATCCGCGAGGCGCAGGGCCTGCGCGCGCCGTCACAGACCTTCACCGACCGTTTCGGCACAACCTACACGTGGACCATCCTCACCGTTTGCACGGTCATGTTCTTCGTCTGGTGGCTCGGCTTCGGCTTGCCGCCGTTCGCCGGCGCGGGGGAGACGCGCAGCGCTTTCTACAGGGCTATGACATTATTGGTCGTGGCCTCGCCCTGCGCTCTCGTCCTTTCCGTTCCCTCGGCCATCCTCTCCGCCATCGCGGCGGGCGCCCGGCGGGGCATTCTCTTCCGCGGCGGGGCGCCGATCGAAAATCTCGCGCTGGTCGACGTGGTCGCCCTGGACAAAACGGGCACCCTTACCTCGGGGCAGTTGACTCTGGCCGGCATCGAAATGGTGCAGGGCAGCGAAGGCAAACTGCTCGAAGTCGCACACGCCCTGGCCCGGCATTCCGCGCACCCCCTTTCGCGCGCGATCCGCCGGTTGGCCCTGCAACGCGGCGTGGCGGATCACGGCGCGCAGTCGCACGAAACCGTGCCCGGCGGCGGGGTTCGGGCCGGGATCAGCGGCGAACAATGCGTGCTGGGCAGCCGCGCTTTTGTCGAATCCGATACCGGCCTCGTCCTCCCCGCGGAAACGCGCGCCGCGGACGCCGCCGAAGTCTGGGTCGCCGGGAATGGTGCCGTCGGCTGCCTGCGCTTCCGCGACGAGGTTCGCCCGCAAAGCCGCGAACTTCTCGGCCTCCTGCACGCGCGCGGCATCCGCACCGTGATGCTGACCGGGGACCGTCCGGGACCGGCGGAAGCCATGGGTCGCGCGGCCGGGCTCGATGAAATCCGGTCCGGCCTGCTGCCCGCGGGCAAAGTCGCGGCCGTCGAGGAGTTGAAGGACGGAGGCCGGCGTCGCGTGGCCATGATCGGCGACGGGGTCAACGACGCGCCGTGCCTCGCCGCGGCCGACATCGGCGTGGCCATGGGCGCGCGCGGTTCCGACGCCGCGCTCGAACAGGCCGAGGTCGTGCTGATGAACGACCGCCTGGAAAATTTCCTGCTCGCGCTCGACCTGAGCACCGCGGCCCGGCGCGTCATCCGGCAAAACATGGCCATCTCCCTCGGAACCGTGGCGATCATGGTGCTGGCCACCTTCATCATACCCGTGCCCCTCGCCCTCGGCGTGGCCGCGCACGAGGGCAGCACGGTTGTCGTGGTGCTCAACAGCCTGCGCCTCCTCTTCACGCGCCGCACCTGACAAACCCCCGCGCGCGGGTTTACCCTGAGGCCTCATGTTCTGGCGCGCCCTGACCCATCATTCGCTGAAGACGGTGGCCCGTCTCCTGCAACTGATCGTTTTCGTCGTCGTGCCGGGCGCCCTCCTCTGGCTGCATTTCGCCGGTCTGCCGCGCGCACTGCACGCGCCTTTGGTCGAGGCCGCGCGCCGCGAAGGCCTCGACATCGATTTCACGCGGATACGCCTTAGTTTCCTCCAGGGCTTGGTGCTCGACCGCGTGGAGTTGCGCGCCGAGCGCCTGCCGGAAGCGCCGGACGTGGCGGTGGACCGCGCGGCCATCGCGCTCAATTGGCGCGAACTGCTCCGGGGGCGGGTCGAACTGACCTCGCTCGACCTGCGCGGCGCCCAACTCTTCCTGCCGGTTGTCTCGGCCGAGGGGGTGACGCGCACGCTGCGGCTGACCAAGGCACGGGCCCGCTTGATGCTGGCCGACGGCGTGGTCAGCGTGCCGCTGGCCCGTTTCAACCTGCAGGGCATCGATGTCACCGCGACGGGCCAGATCGCCTTGGCCCGGGACGCGGTCCCGGCCGCACCCGCCGGTCTCGTGCCGCCCGAAGTGAGCCATGCCCTCGAGGTGCTCGAATCGCTCGACTTCGGCACAACCCCGCCGCGTCTGGAAGTGGAATTCGCCGCCCAATCCGGCAACGCCGCCGCGCTGCGCCTGCCGCGCATCTCCCTGGAGGCTCCGCAGGCGTCCTACGGACGCGCCGGCTTGCGCGACATCCGCGTGCAGGCATCCTACGGGGAGCACGGGCTGGAAGTCGCGCAGTTCACCGCGCGCGATGCCAAGGGCGGGCAACTCGATGTCTCGGGCACGTGGAACCTGACCGGCGGCGGCGCGCAGGCGGAGGTGGAATCGACCCTCGACCCGGCCCCGTGGCTCGCGGAACTGCGTCCGGAAGGTCCGTGGCGTTCCTTGAGCTTCGGTGCTCCGCCCGCCGTGCAAGCCTCGCTCGAAATCGAGCCGGACCGCCAACCCCGGATGCGAGTCATTGGAACCTTGGACGCCCGGGCCCTGTCCTTCCGGGGCGCGGACTTGCGCGGCTTGTCCTGCGGGTTCGCCTGGCGCGACGGGGAACTCTACGCGAACGACATTCTGCTCAAGCCGGCCACGGGCGAAATCCGGGCGGACTTCATGATGCGGCCGGAGGAGGTCAAAATCCGTGTCATCAGCCGCACCGATCCCCTGCAACTGCTGCCGCTGTTGCCCGAGAAGGCACGCGAGAATGTGGGCAAAATGGAACTGGCCTTCACCGACCCGCCGGAGATCCGGTTTGAAGCATCGGGGCCCTCGCTGGACGCGGCCTCGTTGTCCGCACGCGGACGCCTCAAACTCGGGCGGACGTCGATCCACGGTTCCCCGCTGGACGGGGCCACGGCCGATGTGGCGTTCGAGAACCTCGCGCTCCTTTTCACCAACTTGCAGGTCACCCGGCCGGAGGGCGAGGGCAGCGGGAGCTTTGTTTATGACTTCGGACAAAACCAAGTGCGGCTGACCGGCATCCGCAGCACGATGAATCCGTTCAATGTCCTGCAATGGGCCGACCCGAAGGTGGCGCGCGAGACGGAACCCTACCGCTTCAAAGCCCCGCCCACCGTCACGGTCGACGGCGTCATCGGGCTGAAGAATCCCGAGCTGACCCGGTTGACCGCCGCGTTCACCGCGCCGCGGGGTCTGGACTACGACCTGCTCGACCGCACGCTGAATTTCGGCGAGACCCGCGGCACGCTGCAATTCGCCGGGCGCCGCATCGCGGTCGACATCCCGGCGGCACGGTTGTTCGGCGGCACCGCGCGCCTCACCGCCAACATCACGGCCGGCGAAGCCGGCGCGCGGCAGCGGATGAGCGTGGTATTGGATAATGTGGACTTCGAAACGGTGACGCGGCTGTATTTCGACTACAAGGATTCAAAAGGTGTTCTCGATGCGGACTACGATTTCACCTTTGTGCCCGGCCGGCCCAAACTCATGCGCGGCCGGGGGCGCTTGCTCGTGGCCAACGGCAATGTTTTCGCCATCCCGGTGCTCGGTCCGCTCTCCGTCCTGCTCGACGCGGTCATTCCCGGCACCGGCTACCAGACCGCGCGCAAAGCGACCTGCGATTTCCGGGTGGCCGACGGCGTGATCCGCACCGACAACCTCGACGTCGAGGGCCAGGGCTTCAGTATGATCGGCAAAGGCGACCTCCTCTTCGTCGAGGACCGCATGGATTTCACCGTGCGGGTCAACGCCCAAGGCGTGCCGGGCCTGCTGCTCTATCCGGTGAGCAAACTCTTCGAGTATGTTTCGGACGGAAAACTGTCCGAACCGAAGTGGCGACCGCGCGTCCTGCCCAAGGGGGCGGACCGCGACCGCGCGCCCGCGGAAAAGGAACAACCCGCGGAGCCTAGCGCAAAAGCAAAACGGCCCGGGCGCGCTTGATGGCGCGGGTGATGCGGCGGTGCAGGTGGGCCGGCACGCCGGTCAACCGGCGCGGGATGATTTTCCCGCTTTCGGTGACGAAGCGCTTGAGCAATTCGGGGTTTTTGTAGTCGATGGCGTCAACCGCCAGGTCGATGCGGCGGCGCGGCATCGGGCGGTTGGCGCGGCGCATGGCAGCGCGGCGTTTGGGTGTCTTGGGTTGCATGGCGTGTTATTTGGTCTCCCGATGCAGCGTGTGGCGCCGCAGATGCGGATTGTATTTCTTTTTCTCGAGTCGCCCGGGCGTGCGCAGGCTCTTCTTGTTGCGGGTGCTCGTGTAGCGGGAGACCGGCTTTCCTTCGGCCGCGGCCTCCGTGCATTCGAGGGTGATAATTTCCTGTGGCATGTTTTTATTCCTTGCTGTCGGCCGCGGTTTCTTCGTCGGAGTCCTCGCCGGACTCCTCGTCGAGGGAGTCGAAGAGGCGCCCGACGGGCGGGCGAAGGCGGCTGAAACGGTTTTTCTTCTCGATCTCGTTTTGGCACTCGACGGTGAAGCGCGCGAACGGGCGCGCCTCGAGACGTGCCTTGGGGATCGGCTTGCCGCTCATCTCGCAGGTGCCGTAGGTGCCTTTGGCCACGCGCTTGAGGGCCTCGTCGATCTCGAAAAGCGCATCCTGCTCCTGCGAGAGGAGATTGAGCGCGAAATCGCGGTCGTAGGCATCGCTCCCGGCATCGGCCTGGTGCAGACCGTGGGCCGACACCTCGTGGGAGTCATGACCGGTGCGCAGGTTGTCGCGGGCCACCCCGGTCATGGAATCGAGCAGGGTGTCTTTGAGGGCAAGCAGACGCAGTTGCTGCTTCTTGAGCCATGGATTGAGACGGCGGCTTTTGTCCACCGGTTGGCCGAAAGCGAGCATTTCGCGCGTGCCGACCAACGGGGCCTTGCTCGCTCGGGCGGGCCGTTTGACCGGCGCCGCGGACGACTTTTTCGCCGCGGGTTTGTTCGCCGCGGGAGGTTTTTTGGCCGCCGGTTTCTTCTTGGCCGCCGGCTTTGGCGCCGGCTTGGCCTTGGGTGTTTTCTTGGTCGCAGGCATGGAAAGTTCTCTTTAAGGGGCGGGGAAACTAACGGTCCACCGCCGACCGCGCAAGGCTTTTCGGCCTCACGAACCGGGCAGCGGCACGGGGCGATCACCTATCTTGTCGGCCTCCATCTGCGCCTTTTCTTCCTCGCCCGGGGTGTAAGGCCGGCCGCCGGAGACGACCACTGTGCCGCCGGATTGCTTGATCAGCCGCGGCCGGGTCCCCGCCTCGACGTAAAACTGGCGGTCGATCACTTTTCCGTCCAGATCGAGGTGCGTGTAAAGGAACTGCTTGGGCGCGTTGTTCTGCAGGATGTGGATCTCGTTGCGCGTGTCGAGGATGACACTCGGCCGGCCGAAGGTGAGAAAAGGTCCGAGCTGGTGCGTGGCGTAAATGCGCCCGTTCTCGCGGTCCTCGATACGCGCGTAAAGGCGCGTGCTGCGTGACAATTTGTGCGAAAGCAGCGTGATGGTGCGCAACTCGGGCCGCCCGTCGCCGCCGGGGACACCGACGACTTCCTGCCAGATGGGCCGGCCCTCGGTAATCTCCACGGCCAGCGGCGGCGAACTGAAGAACCTTCCGAATTCGGCGACATAGACCGAAGCCCGGACGCGGTAGAGACCGAACTCCTGCAAGGGAAACAAGGGCGTGAGGTTGAACGCGGCGGGCAGTTTCTCGCCGGCCTCGACCGCCGCAGGCGGGAAAGAGTAGTCGGGGTCGACCGGGGGAATGATCCGCCCGTCGGCCGCCTCGATGTTGAAACTCAGCCAGCGATGGTCGGCCGTGTTGTCGAGCAGGAGTTGGCGCCCGCTCAGGTTGTGCACGGTCACCGCGGCGATGAGCGGCTCATACATCACGTAGAGCTTCCGCTTGAAGCTGATGTCCACGCGTACCTGCGCCGCCGCCTGCTCGGCCGCGCCGGCCAACAGCAACAAACCCGCGACAAGCGCGAATCGGGATGGAATTCGGAGGATCATTGCGGGGGCGTGTCAGACACGGTGCGAAATCCCAGTGTATCCTGCTGTTGCAAAGGGTCCAGTATAGCCCGCCGGCGCGTGACGTGGTGTTCGGGGTTGCCCCAGTTGCCGCCGCGCACGACCGGCACCTCGTCGCCCAGGCCCTCCTCGTGGGGAGCGAACGTGGCCGTCCATTCCGAAACATTGCCGCCCAAACCCCGCACGCCGTAGGGACTGACGTCGCCGGCCGGCTGGTTGACCGGTGACCAGCGCTTGTAGCCGTCGAGATCCCCGCCTTTCTTCGGGTCGGGGTCGTAATCGTGGCCCGTGCCCGCCCGCGCCGGATCCTCTTCATTGCCCCAGGGGTATTTGCGGGCATCGGTGCCGCGCGCGGCTTTTTCCCACTCCTGCTCGGTCGGAAGGCGGCGGCCTCTCCACTTGGCGTAAGCATAGGCGTCGAACCAGTCGACATTGAAGACCGGGGAGTCGACTTCGAGCGCGGCCTCCTTGAATTGCTTCCAGCGCACCGCGCGCGTGTAGTAACCGGGCATCGGCGGGGTCAAAGCATTGTTGTCGGCCCAGTCGAGCGGCACGTGCCATTTTCCCTCAGGCATGTCGGGGTGCGCGAAATTTTTCGCCTCGTCGGGATTGGCCTCGAGAAAATCAAGGAACTCTTTGTAGTCCGCGATGGTCACCTCGTGCTCGTCGATCCAGAAGGCGGGCAAAGCAATGCTCTCCCCGTCCTGGTAGACAAACTCGCCGGCGGGAATTTCGATCATTTTCGTCACCACCGTGCGCGTGCCGCCGGCGAAGAAACGCAACAAAGCGAGCACCCCGACCAGCAGGAGGAGCATGGAGAGAGCGGCGGTGATCAGGAGACGCTTCTTCTGCTGTCGCTTGGATTGCTCGACGAGTTCCTTGGATTTCGCGGCGCGCGCGCCGAGGCGTCCGGCGTCTTTGGGTGCGGACACCGGCTGCGCCGCGTTCGCCGTTTGCAGGGCCAGCGCCCAGTCCGGCCGGTCCGCCTCCTGCAAGGTCGCGGCCGCACCCGCCGCCGCGCCTCCCGGGGCGGCGAGCTGCCCGATCACCGCGGCGAATGCGCGCACTTCCGAGCCCTCGTCCGGCGGGGTGACCACCCCCGACTGCGCGAGATTGGCCAGACGCGGGCGCAGCGAGCCATCGAGCAGCACATCACCGGGCTCCAACCGGCGGCGCCCGAGACCCTGCTGCCCGAAGTGCCCGGACACCTCGGCTGCCGTGCGCATGGCCGCGAGCAAAACCCGGTCGTCAAGTTGGTGACCGGCCGCGGCGTAAGCAGCGAGGGTGTAACCGGGGACAAAATCCGAACTGTAAAAATAGTGGCCGTCCGCCTCCCCCGCTTCGTGCACGGCGAGGAGGTAAGGATGGGTCACCGCGGCCTTGGCCCGGGCATCGGCGAGGAATTTTTCGACCGCCGCCGGCTCCGCGGCTGCTTCGGCGGAAAGCGCGTGGAGGAGGACATGGCGGGACATCGACGCCTGCCACGCAAGGTAGTCCACCGTTCCCGCCCCCTCCCCGGCCGGCTCCTGCAGGTAATACGCGCCCAAGTTCATCCCCGGGGCGAGCCCCTGCGGGGCAGCGAGCACGGCAACCAGTTGCTCGCGTGTCACCGGCTTGGCCAGCACCGGGGCGCCCGCGGTCCGGTCGGCGTGGCCGGAAAGGTCGTAACCGCTGAGAAAAACCGTCCGCATGCGCGGGAACTCGGCCGCCAGCATGTCGCGGAGGCGGAATCCATCCATCGGTTCCATGACCACATCGGTCACCAGCACATCGGGTCCGCCCCAAGCACGGGCCGCTTTGAGCGCGTCGCCGCCGGTCGAAGCGGTGCGCAGTTCGAACCCGTCGAGTAAAGCGCGCCAGGCGTCGAGGACATGTTCCTCGTCGTCGACCAG
Source organism: Chthoniobacterales bacterium (assembly GCA_040881855.1). Lineage (GTDB taxonomy): Bacteria > Verrucomicrobiota > Verrucomicrobiia > Chthoniobacterales > JACTMZ01 > JACTMZ01. Next base: position 36,370 of record JBBECM010000073.1, read on the forward strand.
CAGGATTTTCATGGAGCCTCGCCGGCGGGGAGGGTCGCGTCTGCAGCCGGCAATTCGCTCAAGGGAGGCGGGAACAATTCCTGCAGATCAACCGGTTCGGCCCGCGTTTCCTGCAACTGGCCGCGATGGTAGATGTTGACCACGTAGCCGTAGTATTCCGGCGCCGGACCGCCGTCGGGTCCGAGACGCGGGACCTCGTATTTGACCTCGAGAATTTCAATGCCCTCGTCTTTCCAGTCGACCGGGGTGGTGAACCACATTGACTGCACGCGGCTCCCCGTCGGGACGATTTCGCCGTTGAGCATTTCGTAGAAAGTCACGTTGATGCGCACATCACGGCCGTCGACCGTCTCGCCGGGACGCGCTTTGACCGCCAGACGCAAATCCTTGGTCTCGGCCCCGCCTTGGTTGTTGTCGTTCAGCTTCAAGTCGACCACCCCGAGCAAAGATCCCGGTTGCAGGCCGACTTGGTCGCGCAACTCAAGGGCACCCGCCGCGGCCGTTTCGGTCGCTTCGGCCGGCGCGGCCTCCGGCTGGAGCAGGCGCAGGCGGATTTCCGCAACCTCGAGGAAACGCCCCGCGTCCGGCCCGAGGGAAATGAGCTCCTGCCATGCCGTCTCGGCCAACTCGGTCTGCCCAAGGCGCTCGTGCAGTCCGGCCAGACGCGACAGAACCTCCGCATTGCGCGGCTGCAGCATCTGGGCTTCCTCGAGCGGAACCAAAGCGTCCCCGGGGGAAGTTCCGCCCCCGAGTTTCTCCGCTTCGGCCAGCAATTCCGCCACCCGCGCCGCGACCTGCGCGTCGTCCTCGGCGGGTGCCGGCGGAGGGCTCTGGGGAGCCGGCTCGGCCGGGGCGGACGGCGCTTCGTCGGCGGGCGGAGCGGAAGCGGCCACCGTTGTCGCCCTGAGCCCGGGACCGAAATAAACCAGCACGGCCACCAATTGGGCCAAAGCCGCAAGACCGAGGATGGCCGCGGCCACCAGGAATGTTTTTCCGACCGGAGAATTCATCAGAGAGTCAGCATGCCGAGGCGGGGGCGGACAAGTCAACGGCGGTCGGTCCGCCGCCTCAAGGCGTGATCACCTCGAAGGATCGTACCCGCCCGCGGGCGAGCAGAAGCATGGCGGCTTCATCGGCGGCCAGCGCCTCGGCCGCTGCCGCAAACTCGCCGGGCGTGGCCACCGGCGTGTCGTTGATCTGTTCGATGACGTCGCCCGGACGCAACCGCCCACGGGCCGGCGATTCGGGGGCCACCTCGCGCACAAGGACGCCGGTGATGTTTTCCGGCAGGCGGTAGCGCGCCACCAAGTCCGGGCTCAGGCCGGTCACCTCGACTCCGGTGAGGGCGCCCGCGGTCCCGGCGGGAGCGGGGCTGGGAGCGGACGGCGGCAACGGTTGCGGCACGACGCCCGCAGGCGGCGGGGCGGGCAAGGCTGCCATGCGAGCGCGCTGCGGCGCCTCAAGGATGATGATCGAAAGGTCGAGCGGCTGGCCATTGCGCAGCACCTCGGCCTTCACCGTGCTGTCGATTTTCGCCGCGGCCACACGCTTGCGCAGGTCGTTGAAATCACGCACCTCGCGGCCGTCGAATTTCTTTATGACATCGCCGGGTTGCAACCCGGCCTTGGCCGCCGGCGATTCGGCCTGCACAGCGCCGATGAGGGCGCCGCGCGTGTCCGGCAGGCCGAGACGGGTAGCCGTCCCCGGATCCAGGGGCTTGAGGACCACGCCGAGCTGCGGACGCAGGACGCGACCATGCTCGAGGATCTGGTCGAGCACGCGGCGCACGGTGTTCGAAGGGATGGAAAAACCGATGCCCTGGCTGCCGCCAGATTGGGAAAAGATGAAATTGTTGATGCCGACGATCTCCCCGCGGATGTTGATGAGCGGACCGCCCGAGTTTCCGGGGTTGATCGCCGCATCGGTCTGGAAAAAATCGTTGGCCACCTCGCTGGAGAACAAGCGCTCGCGTGCGCTGATGATACCCTGCGTGATCGTTTCCTGCAGGCCGAAGGGATTGCCCACCGCGAAGACAAGCTGGCCGACGCGCACCGCGTCGGAATCGGCGAAGCCCAGCGGACGCAACCCCTCGGCCTCGATCTTCAGGATGGCGAGGTCGGAAGACGTGTCGGCGCCGAGCAACTCGGCCGGCAAGCGGCGTCCGTCACCCAGGCTGACCAGGATCTCCTCCGCGCCTTCGATGACATGCACATTGGTCACCACATGACCTTCCTTGGAAACAATGGCCCCGGAACCCTGCGGCACCGACTCCGGACGCGCCGAGGGCGGCAGGCCGAAAAACTGGCGCAATAACTCCTCGCGCGGGTCGACCGCGGCGCCGCGGCGCGAAGTGATGCTGACCACCGACGGGATGACCGCTTCGGCCACCCGCGTGAATTCCTCGTCCAAAGCGGCCAGCCCCGGAACCGATCCGCGACCGATGGCCGGCTTGACGTCCGGCAAGGCGTTCGACTCGCGGACCGGCTCCGGCCCCGCCGCGCGGTCGAACTGTCCGCTCTTCCACGCGTAGAGCCCGGCCAAGGCCAGAGTGATGACCAAGACAAAAAGGAGAAATTGCAGGAAGCTTTTCATGGCAAGGGGACAAATTGCCTCAAGCCGACCCGCGGCGCAACGCGTCCGCGTGCAGCCAGTCCCAGAGACGGTCGATCGAGCCTTGCACCCGCACCCGGGCCGCCGCCACCTCGTCCGCGGTCATCTTCCGCCCGGGCGGCTTTTCCACCCCGAAAATATAATATTTGATCTTCGGCTCGGTGCCGCTCGGACGAACGGCACAACGGCGCCCACCGGCTAGCGTGAAAATGATCATGCCCTCGGCCGGGATACGCTCGCCCTCCACATCGTGGATAATATCCACGGCGAAATTTTCCACCTTCACCACCTGGACGCCATCCATCACGGACGGCGGATCCTCCGCGTAAGACGCCGCCAACTTCGCGATTTGCGCCGCACCCTCCGCACCTTCAAAGACAAGCGACTCGCCGCGTTCGAGGTAAACACCGAGCGTGGCGAAAATATCGTCGAGATACTCCATCGCGGTCATCCCCTTCGAGCGGGCGGAGGCCACCACCTCGGCGAAACCGGCCACCGCCGCATTGGCATCTTTGTCGCGGGCGAAATCCGACAAGGTGTAGCCGTAGCTTTCCTCGCCACCCATGACCATGAGCGAAGAATGGGCCAAGCGCAGCCGCAGCGTTTCGTCCTCCGGCAAATGCGGGTAATCCGCTCGCAGCTCGGCGGGAATGCCCTCCTCGTATTTGCGCAGCTTGGCCGCATTGTATTTGAAACCGGTCAACGTTTCCACGCAGCGCAAACCGAAGTGCTCCGCCACCGCTTTCTGCAGGTCGGTCGTGACATAAGTCTTGATGATGACCGCGCGCGATTTGTTCGACTCGTCGAGAATCCCCAGTTCGAACATCCGCGACGCCCGGTAGTAAGCCAGCATCGAGCCGATCTGGTTGCCGGTCAGGAGCTCCATCCGCCCCGCGCGGTTGCGCGCAGCCACACCCATGCGGTCGTCGTCCGGATCGGTGGCCATGACCAAATCCGCGCCGATCTTGTCGGCCAGCGCGACGGCCATGGTCAGGGCTTCCGCATATTCCGGGTTCGGTGACTTGACCGTGGGGAACCTGCTGTCCGGCACGAGCTGCTCGGGCACGGCCGTCGCGTCGAAGCCCAGCCGCTCGAGCAAAGGCATCACGATGGAAGCACCCACGCCGTGCAGCGGGGAGTAGACGATTTTCAGCCCGCGCTCGCGCGCGACAAGTTCGGGATCAAGCACCACACGCTCAAGACGGTCGAGGTAAGCCTCGTCCATTTCCGCACCGAGGGTCCGGCGCAGGCCCTGCTCGCCGGACGGCAGCGGGTCGAAATGCGCACTCTTCACCGCATCGACCTTGGCGATGATGCCCGAGGCATGCGGTTCGACAACCTGGCCGCCGTCCTCGAAATAAACTTTGTAGCCGTTGTAAGCCGACGGGTTGTGGCTGGCCGTGATGTTGATGCCGGCCGCGGACCCCGTCTGCCGCACGGCGAAACTCAATTCCGGGGTCGGGCGCGGCTCGGCGAAAACCAGCGCGTCGCACCCCGACCCGGTGATCACCTTCGCCGCCAAGTCCGCGAACTCGCGGGAGAAAAAACGCGTGTCATAGCTGATGCAAATGCGCGGGCGGTGCGGGAGTTTTTCGCGGGCCGCCCATTCTTTGACATAAGCAACCAGCCCCTGAGTCGCCCGGCTGATGTTGAAGTCGTTCATCGCGTTGGTTCCCGTGCAGGGGAACTCCGGACGGTCGAGAGCCTGCGGCGTGCCCCGCTCCGCGGCAGTCACCACGGCTCCGATCGTTTTGCCGCGCAGCCCGCCCGTGCCGAAGGCCAGGGTGCGGAAAAACCGGTTGTTCAACTCGGCCCAGTCGCCCGACTCCGCCAACTCGGCGATGCTCGCCTTCTCCACCTCCTGCGGATGGCCGGCCAGCAGCGCCCGGATGTTTTCCAGGGACGACGCGAGCAGGGCTCCGCTTTGCGCGCCCTCTTCCAGCCGGCGGGACAAGTCACTCATGGGGCGGGGAATATAGACATCGGCGCGGCGGGAGGGAAGCCCGAGCCCCGCGTTGCGGAGGCGGTGCTCCACGCTTAGAGTCTCCGGCCATGGGTCTTTCCTCGTGGAGCGTCAAAAACCGCGTCGCGGTCAACATCTTCACGTTGGTCATCATTTTCGCCGGCTATTACGCGGCCGGCACGCAGCTGCAGCGGGATCTTTTTCCCGACGTCAGCACGAACTTCATCCAGATCACAACCCTCGACCCGGAGACCGGCGCACCCGAGGACATCGAGCGCACCATCACCGTCCCCATCGAGGAGGAGTTGGGCAACGTCAACTACCTCGCCGAAATCCGCTCCATCTCGCAGGACAACTTTTCCAACATCTTCATCGAAGTCGACCCCTCGATCGAGGACATCCAACCCGTCCTCAACGATGTCCGCCAAGCGGTGGACAAGGCCAAAGCCGACCTTCCCGCCTCGGCCGAACCGCCCGTCGTCGAGGAATTCGACATCCCCTTCCCCCTCGTCACCTTCACCGTCTCGTATCCTCCGGGTTTCGACATCCGGAAGATCCGACCCATCCTCGACGAGATCGAGCGCCGCCTGAAACTCGTCCCCGGTGTCTCCAAGGTCCTCGTCGACGGCCTCGAGCGCCGCGAAGTCTGGGTCGAAGTCGACCCTTACCGGCTACGACTTGCCGGCTTGTCCTTCCGCGAAGTGGCCGAAGCGGTCGCGGCCAAGAACGTCAACGTGGTCGGCGGACGACTCGATGCCGCGGGCGGGCAGCGCATTGTCCGCCTCCTCGGCGAAATCACCGAGGCCGCGCAACTTGAAGACCTTCCCGTGGTCAAACGCCCCGACGGACGCACGGTGAAAATCCGCGACATCGGCACAGTCAAGGAAACGACGGAAAAAGCCCAGACCTACGGCCGCACCAACCTCCGCCCGGCCGTGACCTACACCTTGGTGAAAAAGAAAGGCACCGACGTCATCGAGTCCGTGCGCGAAGCGCGCCGCGTCTTCGCCGCCGAGGCCGCGCTCCTCCCGCCGGAGATCGAGACGCAGGTCGTCGGCGACACGACCAAATACATCAACACGCGCATCGAGACCGTGATGCGCAACGGCATCCAGTCGCTCATCCTGGTCACCGTCCTGCTCCTTCTTTTCCTCGATTGGCGCCTCGCCCTCCTCGTCGCCTTCGGCATCCCGTTCTCCTTCGCCGGCACCTTTATCGTCCTCTACATCGGCGGCTTCACCATCAACATGCTCTCGCTCTTCGGCATGATCATGGCGCTTGGCATGGTGGTGGACGACGCCATTGTCACCGGCGAAAACGTCTTCCGCCTCTACAGCAACGGCGAAAGCGCGGTCAACGCCGCCGTGCGCGGCGCCCACGAGGTCATGTGGCCCGTCTTCGGCAGCGTCAGCACCACCGTGGCCGCCTTTCTCCCGCTCATCTGGGGCGAGGGCATCATCGGCAAATTCCTCGCCGTCGTCCCCGTCGTGGTCATTTCGACCCTCGTCTTCTCGCTGGCCCAAGCCTTCCTCGTCCTGCCCTCGCACCTCGCCGATTGCATGCGCCCGCTGCGCTCCGCCGCCGCGCGCCGCGCGGCAGCCACCCTCGATCCGCCGCGCGGCTGGCGACGATTGCCTTACGAACTCGGACTGTCCTACGAGGAACTCCGCGAGGCGATCGACCGCGCGGTCAACCGCGCCGTCGAGGTCTACACCCACCTGCTCAATCTGGCCTTGCGCACCCGCTATGCCGTGGTCGGCGCTTTTCTTGCCGCGCTTGTCTTTGTCGGCGCGCTGGTTGCCGCCGGCGTTGTGCCCTTCCGCCTGTTCGCCACCGACTTCGCCGACACGATCAACATCAAGCTCGAACTTCCCGCCGATTACACCCTCGACCAGACGGCCGATGTGGCCGCGCGCGTCGAGCGGTCCGTGGTCGACACCCTCCCGGATACCGACCTCGTCGCCGTGACCACGCGCATCGGCGCCATGTTCGATCCGACCGACCAGTTCCTCGAATACGGCAGCAACCTGGCCATGCTCGTCGTCGACGTCGACGAACAAAGCCCCAAGTGCCGCAAGCCCTCGGCCATCGAGCGCGACCTGCGCAATGTGGTCAATTCCTTCCCCGAGGTCATCACCGGCACGGCGAAAAAAGAAGAAGGCGGACCCCCGGTCGGACGCGCCGTCAACATCGAGATCCGTGGCGCCGATTTCGGCGAACTCCGGTCGGCCGCGGCAGAGATCCAGCAAAAACTCGGCGGGGTCCCCGGGCTGGTCAACGTGGGCAGCGACCTGCCCAAAGGAAAAACCGAATTCCGCGTGCGTCTCGACGAGGACCGCGCCGCCCGCGCGGGGCTGGATGCGGCGCAGGTCGGACGCGATCTGCTCGGTGCCTTCCGCGGGCTGGAGGCCTCGCGTCTGCGCTGGGGCAACGACGAAGTGATCGTCCGCGTCAAGATGGACGAACGCTACAGCCAAGACCCCGGCATGGTCGGCAACCTCATGATCAAGGGCCCGCAGGGTATGGTCGACCTCGACACCATCGCCACGCTCGAGCGCGTTAGTGGCATCCCGCGGGTCAAACGCCTCGACCAGGAACGCGTCATCACCGTTTCGTCCGACATCGACCCGCGCGTCACCACCTCGGGCCTGGCCAACGAGGAGATCAAAACATGGCTGCCCGGGATTCTTTCCGCGCACCCCGCCCTGCAGATCGGCCTGACCGGAGAGAACGAGGATACCGAGCGCAGTCTCGAGGCCATGAAGTTTGCCGGCTTTGTCGCCATTTTCCTCATCTACGCCCTCATCGCCACGATCACCAATTCGTTCCTCCAACCTTTTGTCATCATGACCGTCGTGCCCTTCGGTATCGTCGGTGTCATTCTCGGACTTCTCTTCATGGGCGAACCGATGGGCCTGATGTCGGTCATGGGCACCATCGCCCTGGCCGGCATCGTGGTGAACAACTCGATCGTCTTCGTCGATTTCATCAACAATTACCGTCGCGAGCGCGACATCTCCCTTCCCCGCGTGCGCTGGCATTCCATCCTCGAAAGCGGGCGCACGCGCTTCCGCCCGATCCTGCTCACCACGGCCACCACCGTGGTCGGCCTTTTCAACCTCGCCTTTTTCAGCAAGGGCCAGGAACAATTCCTTGCCCCCATGGCGCAGGCCATCGTGTGGGGCCTGACCTTCGGCACCCTCATCACGCTCGTCCTCATCCCCTGTCTCTACGCGATGCTCGACGACCTCAACCTTGCCGTGGCCCGGCGGCGCACCGCCGTGCCGGCCGACCTCGGAGGCTTTCCCTCCCGGGCCTGATCGGCTAAATTCCGGGGCATGAGTTTCTCCCGAGCCCTGCTTCTGGCGTCCCTCCTCACCGTCAGCGCCTCCGCCCAAGACGGGCCGCAACAAGCACTCGACGCGGCCAACAACGCTTACGTCGCCGGCGACTACCCCTCGGCCGTCGCCGCTTACGAAAAAGTCCTCGCCGATTATCCCACCTCGCCGGTCGTCGCCACCGCGCAGGTCCAGCTCGCCCTCTCCCACTACCTCACCGGGGAAAACCGGAAAGCCCTCGAGATACTGGGCAAATTTTTCTCCGGTCCGCCGGCCGGCGCGGAACTGACCGAACTCGCCGCCTTCCTCGAGCCCCAAGCCCTCTCCGGCCTCGCCGCCTCGCTCCCGCCGGATGACCCCGCGCGCCAGACGAACTACGCGGAAGCCGTGAAGAAGTATGCGGCTTTCATCGAGAAATACCCGCGCTCGACCGAAGTCGAGGCCGCCTCCTACGGCAGCGCCATCGCCTCGTTCCAGACCGGCGACTTCGCCGCGGCCAAGGCCGCCCTCGAGGCCAACCTCAAGCGCTTCCCCGACAGTCCCGGCATCCTCGACAGCCAGAACCTGCTCGCCCTCATCTTCGCCACCGAGGGCAGCAGTATGCTCTCGGGGGAAACACCCGACAAAGAAGCGGCTTTCGCGCTCTACGCCAAATCCGCCGGACTGCTCCGCGAGATCATCGCCCGGAAAACCGATCTGGCCCTGGTCAATGCCGCGCAATTCCAGCTCGGCGAAATTCTCCTCAGCGAAGCCGCCTTCGCCCCGGAGGACCGCAAAGCCGCCCTCCTCGAACAAGCCCGTGCCGCCTTCCGCGATGTCCTGCCCAAGGACAAGATCGTCGCACTGCAGCAGGAAAAGATCGACGGCATCCCGGCCCTGCGCCGCGCCGCCCTCGCCGCACGCGACACCACCGAACTCAAACGTATCGACCGCCGGGCGGAACGCGACCGCCGCAAACTCGCCGAGTTGCAATCAAACCCCGACCAGACCGTCACCGCGCTGCAGAAAATCGGCGAGAGCTACTTCCAAGGCGGCCAATACGACGAGTCCCGTGTCGTCCTCGCGCATCTCGAACCGCTCCTGACCGGCAACGCGGACAAAAAACGCAACCTCTACTTCCTTGCCATGACCTACGCGGTGCAAAACGCGGCCGATCCCGCCGTGGCGCGCTACGACGCCTTCCAGCGCGCGCACAAAGGCGACCCGCTCGCCGCCAACCTGCCCGTCGCCATGGGTAACCTTTTTCTCACCCACCCCGACCCGGATGTCCGCAATCCGGAAAAAGCGGCGCAATATTTCAGGGAGGCGGCGGAAATTTATCCCGAGAGCCCGCTCCTCGGCTTGTCCGTGGTCAATGAAGCCACCGCCCGCGCGCAGCAAGGCGATTTCGCAGGCGCGCTCAAAACTTACCGCGACTTCCTCGCGACCAATCCCCCGCCGGAAGTCGGCGCCGAGGCCCAGCTCGGCATCGGCCATGTCTTCAAGGAACAAGGCAAGTGGGACGAGGCCATCGCCGCTTACAAGGACGTCGTGACCAAGTTCCCCCAAGCCGCCCAAGTCGAGGAAGCCGAATTCTGGATCGCCGTCGGCACCCAGCAGAAAGGCGACAACGAAGGATCTCTCCCGCTCATCGACGCCTTCGTGCAGAAATACCCGCAGACCCAGCTGACGCCGGGTGCCATGTATTCCGCCGCCGCGGCCAAGCTCGCGCTCGGACGCAACGATGAAGCGGTCGCCACCATGGCCGCGATCGCCGAAAAATTCCCCCAAAGCCAGCCCGCGCCCTTCACCTACTTCCAGCGCGCCCAGCTGGCCGGCGCCGCCCAGAACGCGGACGAGGTGATCCGCCTCATGACCGCATTCGTCGAAAAATATCCCGAGGATGACAAGGTCTTCTTCGCTTACGACCGCATCGGTCAGACCGAGACCAACCGGGGCAAGATTGAAGCCGCGGTCGCCGCCTACCAGACCTTCGCCGCGAAATACGCCACCGCGCCCAAGGCCCCCGAGGCCATGCTGAAAATCGCCGACCTCCACCGTGCCACGGCGGAAAAACTCGGACGCTACGGCGCGCTCACCGCCGGGGAGCAGGAACAATGGAAGACCGCCATGGCCGCCTCCATCGCCGCGGCGGAAAAAATGACCGCCACCTACCCGGATAGCGCCCAACTCGGGCTCGGACTCCGTTCCCTCCTCGCCGCCAAGCAGGCCGAGGCCACAGCCGGACTCCTCGACGATGCAGCGGTGGAAAAGTATTTCCAGGACCTCGCCGCGTCCGCGCCCGAGGGCGCGAAAAACAAAGTTCTCTTCGCCCGCGCCGCCTTCATCAACGAACAGGATCCGGCCCGCGCGCTCGCGGAGATGGACCAAGCCTACGATGCATCGCTCGTCTACGCGCCGTCCGATCTCGACCTCTACGGGCTCGCCCTGCTCGACAACGGGAAGGCGGACCAAGCCAAGGCCGTCTTCGAAAAAATCGCCATGGATTACCCCAATCCCGACGGACAGCAACCCGCCCAAGCCCCGCCTGCCATCCAGGAGGCCCAGGCCGTGTCGCTCTTCGGACTCGGCCGCGTTGCGCAGGAGCAAGGCGATGTGGCCGGCGCCGGCGCCCTCTTCGAAAAATTGAAGTCCCTCTACCCGTGGTCGCCCAAAGTGCTCGAAGCCAACTACGGCATTGCCGCCTCGCTTCGCGAGCAAGGCAAAGGTGATGAAGCCATCACCCTCCTCACCCAGATCATCCGCGCACCCAACGCCCCGACCGAACTCCGCGCCAATTCCATGCTTCTCGGCGGCTTCATCCAGAAAGACAAAAACGAGCGCGACGCCGCCATCGACTACTTCATCAAGATCTCCGCCTTCTACCAAGGCGTGCCCGAGGCCGCCGCCACCGGATTGTGGGAAGGCGGACAACTCCTCGAGCTCCAAGTCGCCGAGCTGCAGTCGAGCGACCCGGACAAAGCGCAAAAGCAAAAAACCCAAGTCCTCCGCGCCTACAAAGAACTGGTCGAAAAATTCCCCGAGAGCGAATTCGCCCCCAAAGCCCAAGAGCGCCTCAACGCCCTCGGCCCCTCGTGACGAAAAAGTCCCGTCACCCGTCAACTGCCACTCGCCACGCTCGCGCCAGCGAGCTTCTGCCCATCCTCCGCGCCACCTACCCCGACGCCCACTGCGAATTAAACCACGAAGGGGCCTTCCAACTTCTGGTTGCCACCATCCTCTCCGCGCAATGCACCGACGTGCGCGTCAACATGGTGACACCGGCCCTCTTCAAAAAATACCCCGACGCTGGAACCCTTGCCGCCGCGAAGCAGGAGGATGTCGAAGACCTCATCCGTTCCACCGGCTTCTTCCGCAACAAGGCGAAAAACCTCATCGCCGCCGCCCGGTCGCTCGTCCGAGAGCACGCCGGTGAAGTCCCCCGCGACCTCGAAATGCTGACCGATCTTCCCGGCGTCGGACGCAAAACCGCCAACGTCGTCCTCGGCAACGCCTACCGCATCGAGGCCGGCATCGTGGTCGACACCCACGTGGCCCGTCTGAGTCAGCGCCTCGGGCTGACCAAGAACACCGACCCGGTCAAAATTGAAAAAGATCTGGTCAAAGTCATCCCGCAGGACGACTGGACCCTCTGGAGCCATCTCCTCATCTGGCACGGCCGGCGCCGTTGCCCGGCGCGCAAACCCGATTGCCCAGGATGCGAACTTCGTGACCTCTGTCCCTCCGCGGGTCAATGTGCCGCGCCGGGCCCGGCGGCGCGGAGTCGTTCAGCGGTCCGGCGCCGGAGTCGCTCCGCGGCGTGAGACGACCAGAGCAGCCAGGCGCGCCGCTTCCGGAGCGGCGCCACGCAAGGTTCCACCGCGATCCAGTCCGGCCGCCAGCACCGCGCAGAAGGCATCACCCGCCCCCACCGGATCGACCGCTTCGGCCGGCACCGCGGGCTGGTGCGTGAGCACTCCGTCCTCGTGAATCCACGCGCCCTCGGCCCCCGCGGTCAGCACGCCGCACGGGATGGCGAACTCGCGGAGCAGGCCGGTGAACAAATCCTTCTCGTCCCCCGCCGCGCCGAGTAAACGTGAAATCCCGGCCAGCTCGTCGCGGTTCAACTTGAGGACACCGCAATGGCGCAGCGTCCAGAGCAGGATGTCATCGTCATGGAAAGGCGCCCGCAGATTGAGGTCGGCCAGCACCCGCGCCCCGCCGCGCCCGGCCACCGCGACCAGTTCACGGATGGCACCGCGCGACACCGGATGGCGTTGCGCCAGGGTGCCGATGACAAGCACCCGCGCGCGGTGCGCCAGATCCAGAGCCGCCGCATCGGCCACGGTGAAGTCCCATGCCGCCGAACCATCAATGTCATAGTGGGGCCCTCCGGCGGAGTCCGGGTCGACCGTCACCGCGCCGGTCGGCCGTGCGGGATCGGCGGGGCAATGAGCCATATCCACGCCGGCACCCCGCAGCCAGGACCGCAACCGCCGCCCCGCAGGATCGTCGCCGGTGCGCGAGATCAGAAAGGTTTCCGCACCCAGGCCGGCGGCATGGAAAGCCACATTGGCCGGGGCCCCGCCCGGAAACTCGTTGCCGTCCGGCCAGCGGTCGACCAGCACTTCTCCCGCGCAGACCACCGCCATGGTTCAGGGCGCCAGCGGACGGATCAAGGAACCCGCCTCAGGGGGCAGTCGCGGAGGTGCGCCGCGCCAGTTCGGCTTCCGCGATCATGGCGGCCGGCGTTCCCGGATGGAGCGAACCGATCGATTGGAGAACCGCGCGGGCTTCACCGGCGGAGCCGCGCGACTCGAGCAACTTGGCCTCGGCCAGCAAAGCGAGCGGTGCCGCGTAGGATGTGCGGTAAGCGGAGGAAGCGCGACGGTAGGCCTCCAGTGCCGCTTCGGGTTCGCCCTGCAACTGGCGCAACTCCCCGAGCATGAGGCACGCGGTGCCGGCCAGCGGATAGTCCGGCTGGGAGGAAAGCAACTGATCCAACTCCGCAGCGGCCGCGCCCGTGTCGCCCCCGGCCCGCAGAGCGGAAGCCAGTTGCAAGCGCGCATTGCCCGCCGGAACCGTGCCGGGAAATTTTTCCACCACCTCACGCCATCCGGCCTCGCCCGCGGCGGTGCTGTAAAGCGCCTCGGCCGCATAGCGCAGCTGAGCATCGCGGAATTTCCAGAAACCCACCGCGAGGATGAGCAAAACCAGACCGGCCAATCCCCAGACGAACTTCCGCCAGTGCGCCTGCCAGAAGAGGTCGCTGTCGGTCAGTTCCAAAGCCGGGTCGAGAACCGGACGGAGAATGGAGGAGCGGTCTTGGTCCACAGTTTTGTCAGTTGGCCACGGCCGCGCGCGCTTCGTCGGCCAGCGCGGTGCTCAGGTAGCGCTCCCCGGTCGAACAGGCGATGGTCACGATGAGCTTGCCCTTGTTTTCGGGACGGCGGGCCAACTCCAGCGCAGCCTGCACATTGGCGCCGGAACTGATGCCTCCGAGGATACCTTCCTCCTTGGCCAAACGGCGCGCCATGGCGAAAGCGTCGTCGTTCGAAACGGTCAACACTTCGTCGACCACGTCGAGATGGAGGTTGTCCGGAACGAATCCCGCGCCCGTGCCCTGGATTTTGTGCGGACCGGGCTTCACCGGCTCGCCGGCGCGGGTCTGCGAAATGACCGGCGAATCCTTCGGCTCGACCGCGACAATTTTCACGCCGGGTTTGCGTTTCTTGAGCACCTCGCCCACGCCGGTGCAGGTGCCGCCGGTGCCGACCGCGGAAACAAAGATGTCGACCTTGCCGTCGGTGTCATCCCAAACCTCTTCCGCCGTGGTCTTGGCGTGGATGGCGGGATTGGCCGCATTTTTGAATTGCTGCGGCATCCAGCCGTTCGGCGTCTTCTTGAGAATTTCCTCCGCCTTGGCGATCGCGCCTTTCATGCCCTCCGGTCCGGGCGTGAGGACCAACTCGGCCCCGAGCATGGCGAGCAAGGTGCGGCGTTCGACGCTCATCGTCTCGGGCATGGTGAGAATGAGTTTGTAGCCCTTGGCCGCCGCGACAAAGGCCAGAGCGATGCCCGTGTTGCCGCTGGTCGGCTCGACGATGACCGTGTCTTTTTTCAGGATCCCTTTCTTCTCGGCGTCCTCGATCATGGCCATGCCGATACGGTCCTTCACGCTGCCCAGCGGGTTGAAAAATTCGCACTTGAGGGCCACGGTAGCGCCGGCGCCGGCGGTCACTTTGTTCAATTTGACCAACGGCGTGCGGCCGACGGTCTCGACGATGTTGTTGTAAAGTTTGCCCATGTCTGCGGATCCCACTCCGCAGCGGGTCTTTCTGCATACGGCCAACGCCCCGCGGAAGCAACGTCGGATTTACCCGCCCGGCGCGGCCTCAGAGGCCCCCGCGGACAACGCGAAAGACGTGCGCGACCCTCTCGGCGGGGTCCAGTTCCACATAGTTGCGCGACCCGTGCCAGGTCCAACGCTCGCCGGTGAGCAGATCCTCCACCACGTAGTCCGCATCCCAAGCCAGCCCGTATTCCCAAAGCGGCCACTCGACGGCGGCTGTCTGCCAGGTGGACGGGTCGAGATTGACCGCCACGAGCAGGAGGTTGCCGCCCGTCGCTTTGGCGAAAAAAAGGATCTGGTCGTTCTCCGCCGCGTGGAAGCGGAGGTTGGTCAGGTGCTGGAGGGCCGGATTGGCGCGGCGGATCGCGTTCAACCGCGCGACGAAGGCCTTGATGTTGCCCGGCGCGCTCCAATCGCGCTGCTTGAATTGGTATTTCTCGCTGTCGAGATACTCCTCGCGTCCGGGCAGAGCGGAATTCTCGCACAACTCGAAGCCGCTGTAGATCCCGTAGAGCGGCGAGAGCGTGGCGGCCAGCACCGCGCGGATCATGAACGGTGCCCGGCCGTCCTGCTGCAGGAAGAACGGCAAAATGTCCGGCGTGTTGGTGAAGAAGTTCGGACGGAAATAATCGGCCGACCACGGTGCGCTCACTTCGGACAAGTATTCGGTCAGCTCCGACTTGGTGTTCCGCCAGGTGAAGTAGGTGTAGCTCTGCGAGAACCCGGCCTTGGCCAGCACGCGCATCATTTTCGGCTTGGTGAAAGCCTCGCTGAGGAACACCAGATCGGGAAACTTGGACCGTGTTTCCGCAATGAGCCATTCCCACATCGCCACCGGCTTGGTGTGCGGATTGTCGACGCGGAAGGTGCGCACGCCGCGCTTCGCCCACCACAAGATCACGTCGCGCAGTTCGTTCCACAGCTCCTGCCACGACGCGTTGTGGTAATCGAGCGGGTAGACGTCCTCGTATTTTTTGGGCGGATTCTCCGCGTATTTGATCGTCCCGTCCGGACGGTGGAAAAACCACTCGGGATGTGCAGCCACATAAGGATGGTCGGGCGAACAGTTGAGGGCGAAATCCAGCGCCACCTCGAGCCCGCGCTTTTTCGCCTCGCCGACCAGCCATTCGAAATCTTCCAGCGTCCCCAACTCCGGGGCAACATCGCGATGCCCGCCGCCGTGCGGACAACCCAGGTGCCGGTTGCCGATGGCGTAAGGAACGCCGGGATCACCCGGCGCGCATTCCAACGCGTTGTTGCGCCCCTTGCGCTTGGCCGTGCCGATCGGATGGACCGGCGGGAAATACACCACGTCGAAACCCATCGCCTTGGCATCGTCGAGGCGGCCGAGGCAATCACGGAAAGTCGAACCGCGGTCACCGTGCCCCCCGGCCGAACGCGGGAAAAATTCATACCACGCGGCGAAGAGCGCCGCCTTGCGCTCGACCATGATGCGGCCGTAGGGAGGGAAGTCGCTCCCGATCGAGCGGTCGGGATATTTCGCCATGATCGCGGCCAAGTCGCGCCGGCCCGCGATGACACTGGCTGGCCCGCGGTCCGTTGCTTCGCGCAATTGCGCGGCCGCGCCGCGGAGGATGGCGGCGTCCGCTTTTTTCGCCCGCGAAGCCCCTTGTTCGAGGAGTTCCGCGCCTTCCAGCGCCTCCGAACCCAGATCTTGCTGGCCGCCCTGGTGTTTCCGCCGGAACTCGTCGCGCCATGTCTCGTAGGTGTCGAGCCAGGCCTCGACGGTGTATTCGCAGTCGCCGATTTCGGTCACGGTGAAGGAACCGGACCACACGTCGTTCTCGCCCGGCTTCATCGGCGCTTCCCGCCACGTCTTCGCGCCGGTCCTGCGCCATTTGACCACGGCGGCAATCACATCGTGGCCATCCTTGAAGATGTCGGCGGTGACGTGCACTGGATCGCCGACGAGGCGCTTGATGGCGTAGCGCCCGCAGTCGAGCAGCGGGCTCACGTTCTCGATGACGATGGCGGTCTTTTTCATTGCGCGGCGGCACGGATGGCGCCGGCCAGAGGTTGCCATGCGGCTTCGGCCTCGCAAAGCCCGGCCAATCGTTCGGCCGCCACCGGAATGTGGGCCAGGAACGCCGTCTTGCCCTTGGTTTTGCCGAGGAAGCCGTAGGCCCCGAGCGCCTGCATCAATCTCTGCCGCGCGCCGGCGTTCAGTTCCTGCTCCCAAGCGGCGCGGTCCGTGCGTCCGGCCAGGCCCGCATAAATCGCAGACAACTCTTCACGCTCCCCCGGCGTCATTTGCACATACGGGTCGTAGAGCAGCGACGCCACGTCATAACCGGCCAGACCGGCACGCATGCCTTGGAAGTCGATCAAGGTGACCTCACCGTCGTGCACCATGACATTCTGCGACTGCAGGTCGCGGTGGACAATCACGCGCGGGAGCGCAGCCAGACCCTCCGCCTGGGCCTCCAAGGGAACGGTGGCGCGCCAGTGCGCCGCTGTTCCGGCTCCGAGGAAATTCTCGAAAAAATAATCCTGCTCCCAGCGGTAAAGTGCGCCATCGAACGGCTCGCGCAAAACGTGCTCCGCCTCGGCCGGCGGCAAATCAAGAGCATGCATCCGCGCGGCCTCGCGCAATGCTTTGGTGTAGAGATCGCGCCGCACCGGCCACGGCTCCTCGCGGTGGGACCAGAGGTCCTCGGTGCCGGCGTCCTCCATGAGCAAGCGGCGCCACTCCGCGTCGTGGGCCAGCACGGCAGGCACGCGAAGACCATGACGGTGCAGGAAATCGGCGCAATGCGCGTAGCGGCTGTTCTCCGCTTTCTCCAGACCGTAGAAAACCGCGATCAAACCGGAGGCCGCGCCGCGGCCGCGCCAGAACTGACGGTCGGATCCCCCGTGGTTGACCGGCACCCACTGGCCGCCGGTCGCGGCGGGATGGACGGATTCGACCCAGGCGAAAAGTTCCTTCATACCACCGTGTCTTTGACTTCGCCGGCCGCGATCATGCCCTCGCGCACGACCGACCCCTCGACGACCGCGCCCGGTTCGACGCGGCTGCCGGCCCAGAGGATCGAGTTCGTGACACGCGCACCCGCCCCGACATGGGAGTCCGGTCCGCACCAATTCCATCCGCCCATCGCGGCATCCGCCGCCACTTCCGCGCCCGGCAGGCGCCAGACCGGCCAGCCGGACGGAGCCGTCGCGGGCGGGGTGACCTTCGCCGTTCCCGCCGCGAAGTCTGCATGCACGCGGAGGTATTCCGCGATGTTCCCGATGTCGCGCCAGATGCCGTCGTCGAGAACCACGCCGGCAATTTCCCCCCCCGAACGGAGCACCTCGAGCCACACCGGCACGAAGGAAACCGGTTGGCCGGAGGGAATCCGCGGCAGCAATTCCGGCGCAACCACGCACACGCCGGTGTAGAGAAAACGCGGATCGGTGGAACCCAACTCACCGCGAAAATCGGTGACCAAGCCGCGCGCCGCATCAAAGGCCACCCGCATCTCGTCCCCCGAAGACCGCAGCGCCAGCGTGCACAAGGCACCGCTCCCGGCGTGCGCGACGAAGAGCGCGGCAAGATCGACCTCGGCCAGAATGTCGCCGTTGTGCACCAGCACCGGTCCGGGCAGCAAAAGATCCTCCACGTTTTTCAATCCGCCCGCCGTTTCCAGCAGCACTTCCTCGTGGCGGAAATAGACCGGAACACCCGCATAGCGGGACGGAGCGGGGTATTCGGGAAACAACCGGATGAACTCGCCCGGAAGCCGGTGCGTGTTGATCACGATCCGCTCGACGCCCGCCGCGGCAATCCGCGCCAGGGCAAACTCGCACAGCGGCACACCGCAGACGGGCACCAGCGGCTTCGGGATCTGGTTGGTCAGCGGCTGCAGACGCTCGCCCCAACCCGCACAGAGCACGAAGGCCGTCCGCGGCACCGCGCTCACGAGGCCCCGCCGCCCCCCGGCTCGAGAAGAAGGCGCATCGTCACCATCTCGGACAGCTTGAAACCGTGCTTGCGGTAGAACTCGACAAGGCTCCCGTCGCCGCGGTGCGTCAGGAGCGTGATGCGCAGGAAATTTTTCTTCTGCGCGAAATCGATGGCATGACGCAGGAGTCGCGCCCCGTGGCCCTGGCCGCGGTGATCGGCACGAATGACAAGATCCTCGAGCACGACGACAAATCCGCCTTCCGCCGTGCTGATGGTGAAGAGCAAATTGATCATCCCGATGATGCGGAGGCTGTCGCGCAACACGAAAATCCTTCCGCGGTTGGGTTGCTCGAGAATGAGGCGCAGGCCGCGCATCTGTTTGTCGTAATCCGGACGGAAATCCGGCTCGTGCGAGAACAAATCGGCCAGCAACTCCGCGAGCAAGGGCAAATCCTCGAGGGTGGCCGGTTCGATGCGCAGATCGGGCATGGCCGAGTTGTAGCGGGGAGCCTCCCCCGCGCGCAAGGCGGCGCGCCCGGGCTCAGGCACGCCCGAATTTCCGGTCCAGTTCCCGCCAAGAAAACTGCAGCATGACCGGACGCCCGTCGGGGTCGCAGTAGGGCAGCTCGCAAGCCAGCAATTGCGCGACCAGCGCCCGTTGCTCGCGTTCGTCGCGCGCCCCCTCGCCGCCGACCGCCAGCCGCGCCACTGCCCGGCGCACCGCGTCCGCGGCGTCGGGCCCGCGCGGACGTCCGGCCGCCAGGCAGCCCGCCGCAAAGTCCTCCATCACCCGGCGGGGATCGCGCCCGGCGAGAAAATCGGGCAGGGCCTCGACCTTGAGCGAGCGGCCGCCGAAAACCTCCACACCGAAACCCGCCGAAGAGAGGACCCCGAGATTCTCCGCCACGGTTTCATGATCGCGCGGGGGAAGTTCGAAAACCTCCGGCACGAGCAGGCGCTGGGCGGCCACCCCGCCTTTTTCCACCCCGCGCTGCAACCTCTCGAAGAGCACCCGCTGGTGCGCCGCACGCTGATCGAGGAGGACAAGGCCCTCGGCACCCTCGAGGAGCAGGTAGCGGCGCGACAACGATCCGACGAGACGGAATTCCAGCGGGGCCGCCGTGCGCGGCAGCGGGGTTTCCGTGGCGGTGGCGGTCGGGGAAGCAGCAGCCGGAAGGACGGGGCGCGGCAACTCCGGTTGGTGCACCGCCTCCGGGATCGGCGGCGGGACAGGCGCCGGCGACTGCAAACGCGCCGCCACATGCGTCCGCAGCGGTCGCATCCACTCGGCACGCGCCGCGCGCAACGCCCCCTCGACCGCCGTCCGCACCGCCTCCCGCACGGCAGCACCTTGGCGGAAGCGGACCTCGCGCTTGGCCGGGTGCACATTGCAGTCGACCGCGCGCGGATCCATGGCGAGATACAGGTAGACCGAGGGATGGCGCCCGGGTTCGAGCATCTGGCGGTAAGCCTCGCGCAGGCCGGATGACAGAAAAACGCTCTCCACGGCGCGCCCGTTGACGAAAATAAATTGCCGCCCACGGTCGGCCCGCGTCACCCCGGGGCGCGAAACCAAACCGGCCACGCGCACGCCATGCACCTCGGTTTCCGGCACCTCCAAAAGATCCTTGGCCTCTTCCGCACCATAAAGATCGGCCACCCGCGGCCCCGGTCCAAGGGCGGCGGCCGCGCGGAATACAGTCCGCCCGTCGCGCACGTAGTGGAAAGCCGCATCCGGCCTGGCCAGCGCCGCCGTCTCCACCGCCCGGTCGAGGTGCGCCGTCTCGGTCGCGGCGCTGCGCAGGAATTTCCGCCGCGCCGGCACGTTGAAGAAAAGCGATTTCACCTCGACCGTCGTCCCCGGCGGGCAGCCCGCCTCGCGCACCGCGACCAGCTTCCCGCCCCGGACCACCGCCTCCGTGCCCGCGTCAGCCCCGGCCGGCCTCGTCCGCAAGGTCAATTCCGACACGCTCGCGATGCTCGGCACCGCCTCGCCGCGGAACCCCATCGTCCGCACATCGGCCAGATCCGCCGCCGTGGCGATTTTGCTCGTGGCGTGCCGTTCCAGCGCCAGGAGCGCATCTTCCCGGTCCATCCCCGCCCCATCGTCGGTCACCCGCAGTAAAACCGTGCCCGCACCGCGCACCTCGACCTCCAGCGCGACCGCGCCCGCATCGAGACTGTTTTCCAGCAACTCCTTGACCACGGAGGCCGGACGCTCCACCACCTCGCCGGCCGCCACCTGGCTGGCCACCTCGTCGGAGAGCACTCGTATTTTACCCACGGAAATCGCCTCCCGTTTGACTTGGACGCACCGCCTGATTTAGAGACACTCGGCTTTCTTACATGCGCCGACACCACGACTCAATGCCCGCGCGCCGGAGCCGCCGATCCCATGCCTAAACGCACCTCCCTCGGGCAGGCGGGCGGCGACGGCAATCTTTTCGTCTGGACCGTCTTCATCATCCTCCTCGCCCTCGTCGCGGCGGCCTGCTGGATCGGCAGCTTCTATGTTTTCGGCCACCCCGAGAACGGCTTCAGCTACCGCGTCCTGCGTTCCCTCGGCAAGGTCGACCCGCCGAAACGCTTCAAACTGACCGCCGCGCCGCGCGGCCAGTTTCTCGACGCGGATAAACTCCTCGAGCGCTACGGGGACCAGTCGCCCGCCCAACTCGACGCCGCCAGCGATCTCCTCCTGCGCAACTACCTGCGCAATTACTACCAGAGCAAAGACCGCGTCCCTTATGTCACGGGCTCCTTCAATATCATGGGCGTCTTCCGGCTCGGGCCGAACAACTTCGTCACCAGCGGCGTGGTGGCCCTCGCCCGCTCGACCGACAACCCGTCGCTGCTGCTCGAGATCATTTTCCCCACCGAGGAGAAAAACGTGGGCAACCTCGAACGCATGCTGCAAACCGGTCTCGACCTCACGCTCGCGCGCACCCTCGACCTCACCGCCGTGATCAATGCGTGCCGCCTCCCCGACGGCCGCCTCAATCTCACCGCGGTGCCGCTCCTCTACGGCAGCTACACCTCGACCGACGACACCGGCACCTTCAACCTCGAACCCCCGGTCTCCCTCAACGTCTCGGCCGGCCTCCCCGTCCTCAACCGGGCCGCCGTGGAAAAAGCCGAAGAATACTACGCCGGATACCTCGAGCGCGCCGGCTTGGCGGACAAATCCTCCGCGCCCGCGCTGATGCGCGTGCAAAAAACCGAGGCGGCCAATCCGGAGGCCGCGCCCGTTCCCGCCACCCCGCCCGCGGGGACCACCGCAATGATCGACGGCGTGCCCGTCGCCCGGGCCGTGGCCGTGGACACCGCCGGCGAAGACGTGCCCGTGGCCCGGGCCGAACCCGCCGGAGGAGACGTGCCCGCGCCGACACCGGCTCCGGCCGCCGCGCTGGAACCCTTCACCGCCGCCACGCCGCCGGCCGCCGCGCCTTCGCCGGAAAGCGGGACGCGGAATTGGACCCTCTATGACGCGGGTCGCATGCCGCGCGGGCGGCTCCTCGATGCCAACGCCGCGCGCAACCTCGCGGGCCAAGGCGCCCCCGCCGACCCCGTCTACCTCTCCGGGGAGTTCAGCGTGGCCGGGACGGGAGGCGGACGCGCCATCCTCCGCGGGCGCAGGGCCCCGCGGAATGTGCGGATCATCGCCGACTTTCCGGCCGGCGCCACGCCGCCGGCCCAAGGACAAACCTTCCGCCGCGACTCCTCGCGCCCCTTCCGGATCGACCGCGTCGAGGAGGGAGCCGATGGATTCGTCAACGTTTATGTCCGGGAAGTCACCCGGCCCTGACGGACCCGCGGCCGAACTCCGCGACCGCATCGCGCGGCACGGACCCGTCGGCTTCGACGAATTCATGGCCGTCGCGCTCTACCACCCTCTCGGAGGGTATTACGTGTCGGACCAGCCGCGCACCGGGCAACGCGGGGACTTTTTCACCAGCGTGAGCGTCGGTCCGGTCTTCGGAAAACTTCTCGCCGCGCAATTCCTCGAAATGCGGGAACAACTGGGGAACCCCGACGACTTCACGCTGGTCGAACAAGGGGCCGACAACGGGCAACTTCTCGCCGACATCCTCTCGGCTTGGAGCGGACCGTTGCCGCGCATCCTCGTCGTCGAACCCCTTCCCGGTCTGCGCATCCGCCAGCAACAAACCCTCGCCCCTTGGTCCGGTCACCTCACCCACGTCGCGCACGAAGATGAATTGCCCGCGTTCAACGGCGTCTTCTTCGCCAACGAACTCCTCGACGCTTTCCCCGTCAAAATCCTCGTTCGCGAGCAAACCATCTGGCGGGAGCGACGCGTCGACCATGACGGCACGAACTTTGTCTTCGTCGACGCACCCTGGTCCGGAGAAACGCCGCAGGTGCCCGGGGAGATTCCCCGTTTCGTGACCGAGGTTTGCCCGTCCCTCGCCCCCTGGCTGCAGGCAGTTGCCTCGCGACTGCAAAGCGGTTGGCTCCTGCTCGTCGATTACGGGCATCCCTCCGCCGTCCGCCACCAACCCGCCCGCGCGACCGGAACCCTTGCCGCTTACCGCGGGCACCAACGCCTCGATGATCCGCTGGCCGATCCCGGTTCGCAGGACCTCACCGCGCATGTCGATTTCACCGCCGCGGCCCGCGCGGGCGAGCGGGCCGGACTGTCCCTCGCCGGTTTCACCGACCAGCACCACGCTCTCACCGCCCTCGCCGCGCAGGTCTTTCCGGCCATGCCCGGAAGCCAATTCACCAACGAAGCGGCCCGCGAAATGCGGGCTCTACGCCAGTTGCTCCATCCCGAAAGCATGGGAACTTCCTTCAAATTTCTCGCACTGGCCAAAAGCCAGGCTGCACCCCTCGCCGCTTTCCGCTTCGCCCGCGACGCGCGGCATGAACTTTTCCCATGACCCCGCCGACACCCGAACAACGCGAAGCCGCCCGCCGCCCCGCGCCGGCCCGCCGCGCCGTCATGCATCAGCGCTGGGAGCATCTTCTTTTTCTCCACTGGTCCCTCGAACCCGATCTCGTCCAGCGCACTCTTCCGGCCGGACTCCACGCCGACACCTTCGACGGCCGCGCGTGGCTCGGCATCGTGCCCTTCGCCATGCGCGCCGTGCGTCCCGCCGGGTTGCCCGCGGTAGGACCGCTCTCGAATTTTCTCGAACTCAATGTCCGCACGTACGTTCACGACGACCGCGGCGTGCCCGGCGTCTGGTTCTACTCGCTGGACTGCAACCAAGCACTGGCCGTCCTCATCGCGCAAAAAATTTTCCGCCTCCCTTACCGCCACGCGACGATGCGGGCCGACTTCGCGGACACCATCGACTATCGCTCCACCCGGCGCGGCACCGGTGCGGAATCACGTTACGTCTGGAGCCCGCACGGAGAGCAGCGCACGGCGGCGGAAGACAGCCTGGAGTTTTTTCTTCTCGAGCGATATCACCTTTACGCCGCGCGCGGCGACCGCCTCTACCGCGGCACGGTGGCCCACCCGCCTTACCGATTCCGCGAGGCCGGAGTCCGCGAACTCTCCACCACGCCGGCGACCCTCGATGGTTTTCCCGGGCTGGACCCGCAACCCCGGCACACCTGCCACGCCGATGGCGTCGATGTTCGCATCCTCGCCTTGGAAAAAGTCTCGTGAAACTCCACGGCCTCCACCACGTCACCGCGATCACCGCGCGCGCCGGCGACAACCATGATTTTTACACGCGTACCCTCGGACTGCGTTTGGTCAAGAAGACGGTCAACCAGGATGACGTCTCGGCCTACCATCTTTTTTACGCCGATGCCGCCGGCACGCCGGGGACCGATCTGACTTTTTTCGATTGGCCCGCCGCACCCGAGCGCCGCGGCACACGCAGCGTGACCCGGACCGGACTGCGCGTCGGCAGCATCGCCACGCTCGAGTGGTGGCGCGATCGGCTGGGCTTGCCGGATTCGGTCACCGAGCGCAACGGGAGGCCGGTCTTGGATTTTGAGGACCCGGAAGGGCAACGCTTGAGCTTCGTCGTCGACGCGGAACCGGCGGCCGCGGTGTGGGACCGCAGTTCCGTTCCCGCCGGGCACCAGATCCGCGGTCTGGGTCCCCTGCTCCTCAGCGTGCCGACCTTCGAACCGACCGACCGCGTCTTTCGCGAAATCCTCCACCTGGAAAACACCGGCACTTACCCGATGGACGGACACAACGTGCACGTCTACCGGACCGGCCCAAGCGCCGGTGCCGCCCGCGAACTTCATTTGCGAGTCGATCCGGACACTCCCGCCGCGCGCCAAGGCGCCGGCGGCGTGCATCATCTGGCCCTCCGCACCACGCAGGCCGACTACCACGCTTGGGCGCGACACTTGGCCGGGTCCGGCATGCCGAACAGCGGCCCGGTCGACCGGTATTGGTTCCGCAGCCTCTATTTTCGCGAGCCCAATGGCCTCCTTATCGAGATCGCCACGGACGAACCCGGCTTCACCGCCGACGAGCCGCTCGAAGCGCTCGGATCGGCACTTTCCCTACCGCCGTTCCTCGAGCCGTGCCGGAGCCACATCGAATCCGGCCTTGTGGCCTTGCCGGCCTCCGGCTGAACAACGCGCACGCGGCCGATCAATAAAGCAACTGCCGCGACTCCTCGGTGAGGTGGAAAGTGGAATTGACCACGAGAAACCGCCACTGGTCCTCCGCCCACGCCGCCATGCTCACCGCGGCATTGTGGAAACGGAATGCGCGCGGGATGTGCTCGCGCGGCGCCGGATTGCCGTGCTCGAGCATGTGCGTGTGCAGCGCGTTGAGTGCCCCACCGTGACTGAACAACGCCACGTGCACCTGCGGTCCGGACGCAACCTCCTCCAGCACTTCCCGCGTCCGTTTCATCAAGGCGCGCCGCGACTCCCCGCCCGGCAGCACCGCGTCGAAATCGCCGCTCCGCCAGCGCTCCACCGCCAACGGGTCGGTCAATTCGCACTCGGCCACGGTCTTTCCCTCGAGAATCCCGAAACCCAACTCGCGCAAACGCGCGTCCGGTTCGACCACCAGCCCGAGCGCCCCGCCCAACGGCTCCGCCGTCGCCACGGCACGCCCGAGATCGCTGCTCACAATGCGCTCGATCGGATAGCGCCGGAGGAATTCCGCCGTCTGGCGCGCCTGGGCGCGGCCGCGCGCGTTGAGCGGAATATCCATCTGCCCCATGGCCCGCCCCTCCGCATTGTGGTCGGTTTCTCCATGGCGGATGAGGTAGACGGTCTTCATGTCCTTGCGTGCGCGCGAGCGATTCCGTATAGACGGCGACCGGCCAATTGCAACCCGCGCGGTTTGCGGCCGCTCACTTTATGCACAAACTCGTATTGCTCAGGCACGGCGAAAGCACGTGGAACAAGGAGAACCGCTTCACCGGGTGGACCGATGTCGATCTGACCGAACAGGGCCGCGAGGAAGCCAAGGTGGCCGGGGAAGTCCTGAAAAAGGACGGATATTCGTTCGACCTCGCCTACTGCTCGGTGCTCAAGCGCGCCCTGCGCACCCTTTGGATCGTTCTCGACGAACTCGACGAACTTTGGATCCCGGTGGAAAAAACCTGGCGGCTCAACGAGCGGCACTACGGCGGGCTGCAGGGGCTGAACAAATCCGAGACCGCCGCCAAATACGGCGAGGATCAGGTGCTCGTCTGGCGCCGCAGCTATGACGTCCCGCCGCCGCCGCTGGAGAAATCCGACGAGCGTTATCCCGGTCACGACCCGCGCTACAAGGACGTCCCGGCCGCTGAACTTCCGCTCACCGAATGCCTCAAGGATACGGTCGACCGCTTTCTGCCCTACTGGCACGAGGTCATCGCCCCGCAGGTCAAAGCCGGCAAAAAGGTCGTCATCGCCGCCCACGGCAACTCGTTGCGCGCCCTGGTCAAATACCTCGACAATTTGTCCGAGGAAGAAGTTCTCAAGCTCAACATCCCCACCGGCGTGCCGCTTGTTTACCAACTCGAGGCCGACCTCAAACCGCTCAAGCACTACTACCTCGGCGACCAGGAAGCCATCGCCGCCGCCATGGCCGCCGTCGCCTCGCAGGGCAAAGCCAAGTAGGCTCCCCCCCATGAACCGTCCCGCACCGGAAAACTGGTCCACCCGAATCGGCGTTATCCTCGCGGTGACCGGCAGCGCGGTCGGACTCGGCAACTTTCTCCGCTTCCCCGGCCTCGCCGCCAAATATGACGGCGGGGCCTTCATGATCCCCTACTTCGTCGCGCTCATTCTGCTCGGACTGCCTCTCGCCTGGGCCGAGTGGTCGATGGGGCGTTACGGTGGGACGCGCGGGCACCACTCCGCTCCGGGTATCTTCCGGCTCATCTGGAAAAACAAAGCCGCCCCCTACCTCGGCGTGCTCGGTCTCATCGTGCCCGTGGTCATCTACATGTATTATGTCTTCATCGAGTCGTGGTGCCTCGGCTACGCGTGGCATTATTTGACCGGGGCGATGGATCTCGGACGCGACCCCGAGGCCTACCAGAGCTTTTTCGCCGGCTACACCGGGATGGAAGCCGATGCCTCCATCTTCGCCGGATTCCTCGGCACGCCGCTCGTTTTTCTCATCATCTGCATCGCCCTCAACTTCATCCTCATCAACCGCGGACTGACCCGCGGCATCGAGCTTTTCTGCCTCTGGGCCATGCCCGCGCTCGCCGTCTGCGCCGTGCTGGTCCTCCTCCGCGTCCTCACCCTCGGCACCCCCGACCCGTCCAAGCCGGAACTCAATGTCCTCGCCGGACTCGGCCAGATGTGGAACCTCGACGCCGGCGGCAAATCGATCTGGGAACAACTGGCCAACGGCAAAATGTGGATGGAAGCCGCCGGGCAAATCTTCTTCTCCCTCTCGGTCGGCTTCGGCGTGATCATCACCTACGCCAGCTACATGCGGCACGATGATGACATCGCCCTCAGCTCGACCACCGCGGTGGCCGGCAACGAATTTTTCGAAGTCTCCCTCGGCGGCATGATCACCATCCCCGCGGCCTTCGTCTTCCTCGGCGCGGCCGGCGCGGTCGGCGGCACCTTCGCCTTGGGCTTCAATACCCTGCCCCTCGTCTTCGAATCCATGCCGCTCGGACGCTGGGTCGGCTTCCTCTGGTTCTTTCTCCTCTTCCTCGCCGCCATCACCAGCTCGCTCTCCATGCTGCAACCGGCCATCGCCTTCCTGCAGGAGGGACTCGGACTGACCCGCACCCGCGCCGCCGCCGTCCTCTGCGGCGTCGGCACGGCAGGCACGCTGCTCGTTGTTTGGTTCAGCAAAAACCTCACCGCGATGGACACGCTCGACTTCTGGGTCGGCACTTTCTGCATCTACCTGCTGGCCTGTTTGCAGACTTTTCTCTTCGGCTGGGTCTTCACCCCGCAGCGCGGACTCGAAGAACTCGACCGCGGGGCCGACCTGCGAGTCCCGCGCGTGTTCGGGTTTGTCATCAAATACATCTCACCCGTTTACCTGCTGGTCGTCTTTGCCGCCTGGGCCGTGCAAGACATGGGCAACCGGGTGGAAGCCTTCGCCTCGGACCCCGCCGTGCGCTGGTCGATGCTCTTCCTCGTCGCCGTCTTCGCTCTTTTCCTCTGGTGGATCCGGATCGCGGTCAAACGCTGGAACATGGAGGAACAAGGCTCATGACGACCAGCGGCTGGATCATCATGCTCCTCTCGGTCGGCGGCACCACGGGATTCTTCGTCTGGTGCATCCGCCGCGTGCTCGGTCCCCCGGACCGCACCCGCAAAATGCGCGGCGTCCTCGATACCGAACTCGAAATCGAGGAAGAGGAACGTCAACGCCGCCGCGAGGAACGCGGACACGAGTAAACGGACAAGTGGCATCGGCATCCTGCCGATGAAACCGGCCTCCACGGGCAGGATGCCCGTGCCACTCTGCGCAGCTACACAACTGGAGCGGCACCGTCCCCGGTGCCGAAACCGGGCGCCCGTAACACCGGCGCGCGCTCCGGACGCCACGGATTCACCGCAAATCCCGCCGCTTCCAACTCCCCCGCGGTGGCCACCGCCACTGTCACCACCTCCGCGACGATCACGCCCTCGTATTCCCCCGGCAGAGATCCGAACAACTCCGCCGACCGCCGGAACAAGCGCGCCGCCGGACGCAGCCGGCGTCCGTGAATCCGGTGGGAAGGCTCACGGTGATGGTGCTGCAAGTGCACGTAACCGCCGGCCAATTGGATCAGCGCCTTGTAAAAAAGATACCGTTCCCCGTCCGACCCCAGCCAGATGTGCTCCAGCACATCGTGCGCCTCGTAGTAAGATTGCGCGTTGAACAGCCGGAAATACTCGAGGTAGCACGGATGATACTCCCCCAGCCTCGCCAACCCCGCCACCCGCGCGGCGATCTCGTCATGCTTGCCCATGACCGGCCCTCAAGCCGCCCCAATGGCCGCGTGGTCGATCGTCTTCAGCCGCTTGTCCTTCGAACCAAGACGCGGGATACAATCGATCAAAGCCCGCGTGTAGGCGTGCTTCGGATCACGCAGAATTTCCGCCGTCGGACCCTGTTCGACGATTCTTCCGCGATACATGACAAGCACGCGCGAGGCGAAGCCGGAAACGATGCCGAAATTGTGCGTGATGAGGATGACCGACATGCCGAAGCGCTCTTTGAGCGACCCGAGCAGTTCCATGATCTGCGCCTGAATGGTCACATCGAGCGCGGTGGTCGGCTCGTCGGCCACGAGCACATCGGGCTGACAAGCCAGCGCCATGGCGATCATGACGCGTTGCTGCATGCCGCCGCTCAACTGGTGCGGATAGTCATGCATGCGCGCCGCGGGATCGACGATGCCCACCGCGTCGAGCCAGCGCACGATCTCGGCGTCGACATCGGTCACGTCCGGACGGTGCAATCGGACCGCTTCGCCGATCTGCGTGCGCACGGTGTAGACCGGATTGAGCGATGTGCTCGGCTCTTGGAAAATGTAGGCGATCTTGCCCCCGCGCAGTTTGCGCAACTGGGCCGCAGCCATCTTCATGACGTTCTCGCCTTGGAAAAGGATTTCGCCGCGTTTGATCCGCGCCGGCGGCACGGGCAGAAGGCGCGTCAAGGCCAGCGCCGTCACGCTCTTACCGCTGCCGCTCTCGCCCACGATGGCCAGCGTCTCGCCCGCGGCCAGTTCGAAGGATGCATCTTTCACCGCCTCGATCGTGCGGTCCTCGAGGATGAAATCGATGGAGAGATCGCGGACTTGGAGGATGGGTTGAATCATTGTCTTTCCGACCGGGTTTCCACCGCTTGGCGCAATGCGTCACCCGTCAGGTAAAACGACAGTGCCGCGAGCAGAATGGCAAGCCCGGGAAATAAAATCAGCCACCAAGCATCGAGGATATAGGTCTTCCCGTCGGCAATGATATTGCCCCACGTGGCCTGGGGAGGTTGCACGCCGAAGCCGAGGAAGCTCAGTCCGGCCTCGGCCAGGATGGCCTCGGGGACACCGAGCACGGCGGTGACGAGGATCGGGGCGGCCGCATTGGGCAGGAGGTGGCGGAAGATGATTTTTGGGCCGCGCTGACCGAGCGCCCGCGCGGCTTGCACATAGGCGGATTCGCGCAGGGTGAGAAATTCCGCCCGCACCAGACGCGCTGTGCCGGTCCAACTGACCAGACCGATAACGATGATGATGTTGAAAATGCTCGGACCAACCAGCGCCACCGCGGTGAGAATCAAAAAGAACGTGGGGAAACACATGATGGCATCAACCACGCGCATGATCAGATTGTCGACCCACTTGCCAAAATACCCCGCGACCGCACCGACGGTCACCCCGATGGAGAGCGAAACGAACACTGCGACAAAACCGACGGTGAGTGAAATGTAGGCGCCGTTGAGCAGGCGGCTGAAGACATCGCGTCCGAGATTGTCCGTCCCGAGCCAGTTGACCGAATCCGGCGGCATCAACTTGCGCTCGAGATTGGTCGCATTCGGATCCATCGGCCACGGGATGCCGAGACGGTCGAGAATGAAGAAAGTCAGCGCAACCACCCCGAGCAGGCAGACCATGCCTAGGGCGAACAAGCCGATCTTGTTCGCCTTGAAACGTCGCAAGGTCCGCGCGGCCGGACTGGCTGCGGCAGCAGGGAGAGGTTCCGGTGTCGTCGTGATCACTCCAGTCGCACCCTCGGATCGACCACCGCGTAGAGCACGTCGGCCAGCAAGTTGCCCAGCAGGACAAGCGCGGCGGTGACGAAGTTGAGCGCCACCAGCGTGGGATAATCGCGCTCCAGCACCGCCTCGTAGCCCAGACGCCCCATCCCGGGGTAGGCGAAAATATTTTCGATGATCACCGCCCCGCCGATCAGGGCGGGCAGGAGCATGCCGATGCCCGTGATGAGCGGACGGACCGAATTGCGCAGGGCGTGGCGGTAAAAGACCGCGTTCTCGTCGAGCCCCTTGGCCCGCGCCGTGCGGATGTAATCCTCGCGCAAGGTTTCGATCATGCTCGCCCGGATGAAACGCGACTGCACCGCGATGCCGCCGATGGCCAGAATGGAAGCCGGCAACATGACGTGCCACCAGCGGTCGAGAAAGACCTCGAGCCCGTTGGCAAAGGTCACCCCGATGGTGTGCGTGCCGAGGATGGGCACGGCGGCATAGTTGACCAGCCCGATGGCCAGAAGATAGGAGACCCAGAAGCCCGGCAGGGCGATGAAAACAAAGGCCAAAACACTCGTGATCACGTCCGGCGGACGCCCGGCATAGCGCGCCCCGTAAACCCCGAGCATGAGACCGAAACTCAAGGAAAGCGCGAGTGCGCCGAGATTGAGGACCAGGGTGGCCGGAAGACGTTCGGCGATTTTCTGCAAGACAGGACGCTCGTCCTTGATGCTGCGCAGCTCTCCCGTGAACAAGTCGCGCATGATGAAGCCGTATTGCTCGTGCAGCGGACGATCGAGGTGGAATTTCTCGCGGAAGATGCGCTTCACGTCCTCGGAAACTTTCGGGTTCAACTCACCCCACGGATACGGACTGCCGGGCGTCAGTGTGATGATGAAAAAAGAAATCAGGCTGATGAAAAACAGCAGCACGAGCGAGATGAGCAGGCGGCGGATGATGAACGCGGTCATGGGTTGTTCCTCTGAAAGTGGCACGGGCATCCTGCCCGTGATGTCCGCCAGTCATCGGCAGGATGCCGATGCCACTCCGATGCAGTGTGCGGGGATCTCATCACGGCAAGTCCCCCGCGTATTCCGGACGGTAAAACCATTCAAGGTAATGGCTCCAGCCCGCCTTGCTCATGGTCACCGGTTCGTCGATCCACGTCTCGTCCGGACCCGGACGCTTCACCCGGAAGGCGTCTTTCCACATGACCGAGGTTCCTTCCGGCACGAAGAGAAACAAATACGGTTGGTCGTTGTAAATCAACTGCTGCAACTCGCCGCACTGACGGATGATTTCCTCGCGGTCGAATTCCTCGCGGATCGATTCGAGCAGACGGTCGGCTTCCTCGCTTTTGT
Source organism: Chthoniobacterales bacterium (assembly GCA_040881855.1). GTDB lineage: Bacteria > Verrucomicrobiota > Verrucomicrobiia > Chthoniobacterales > JACTMZ01 > JACTMZ01. Next base: position 67,986 of record JBBECM010000073.1, read on the forward strand.
AGCCGACCATGTTGAGCCGCTCGGGCTCGGTCTGCGTGGAATGCCAGATCTGGAACTGGTCGAACCCCTGCCCCAAGGCCCAGCCGAGCACCACGGCGTCGAATTCACCCTGGTTGACGAAGCGCTTGAGGAACACGGCCCATTCATACATCTCGACCGTGACCTCGATGCCGACCGCTCGGAGGTTTTCCTGGACCAAGGTGGCAATGTCGCTGCGAATGACATTGCCGTTGTTCGTGATCAGGGTGAAGGCGAAGCGCTGTCCGTCCTTGACCCGCACGCCATCCGGACCCGGCATCCAACCGGCCGCATCGAGCAATTGCTTGGCCTTTTCGGGATCGTAGGCCTGCGGTTGCACCCCCGGGTTGAAGAACCACATCTCGGGCGTGAAAATTCCCGTGCTTTGCGTGCCGTAACCGTAGAGCACGTAGCGGATCATCTGCTCGATATTGACCGCATGGGCCAGCGCCTGCCGCACCCGCAGGTCCTGGAACATGGGCCGCCGCAGGTTCCAGCCGACGTAGTTGTAGGAATTGCTCGGCGAAGTGAAGAGGGTGAAACGCGCATCCTCACGAAAACTCCCCACCGCCCACGGGTCGACCGACCAGAAATCGACCTGCCGCGTTTCAAAAGCGAGCCGCAGGGTCAGCGGATCGGGCAGCGAGCGGAAGACAATGCCATCCAAATGCGGACGCCCCTTGAAATAATCGTCATTGCGCGCCACGCGGACGAATTGGTTCGTCTTCCACTCGGCGAACTTGAACGGACCCGTCCCGACCGGCGCGCGGTTGAAGGTCAGCGGCCACTGGTCGGGCGCGATGTCCGCCAGCAAGTGCGCCGGAAGCACACTCATCATCCAGCTTTCCAGCGCGGGGGAAAACGGACGCCGGTAGACCACCCGCACGGTCTGCTCGTCGGACGTGTCGACGGAGAGCACGAGCTCGTAGTCCGGTTTGCGCGGCGAAGCCACACGGTCATCCATGATCGCGTCGTAGGTGAATTCGACATCGCGCGAAGTGAACGGCGCGCCGTCGTGCCAGCGCACGTCTTTGTGCAGACGGAACGTCACCTCCGGCTCGGCCAGAAACTCCGGGGCGAGCACCGGCTCGATGAGCAACCCCTCCTCGCCGAAACGCTCGGCCAGCCAGACACGCAAACGCCCGAGCGTCGACTCCTCGTTGCCCAGAAAAACCAGCTCGCCGAGATTGCCCTTGGTCCAGACGCGCACTACCTGCGCGGCCAGATCCTCCGCGGCGAACCTCGACAGCGCGTCATCCAGCGGCTTGGGCGCGGCGATGGACACCGTCCGGGTCGGCATGGCCGCCACGCCGAATTTTTCGGCCAGCTTGCGCGAATCGCCGACCCCGGGGAGCGACAACTCGAGCACCAGCCGCTTGTCCCCCACGGTGTAGCGCCGTAGATGCAAGGCCGCGCGGTCGACGATCCCCGCCTCCATGTTGGCCGCGGCCATGACCGCCTCTTCGTCCGTGGCGAAGAAAAACGTGCTCCGCTGGCTCAGGTCCCACGCCGCAGCCAGGTCGCCGACGATTTCCAGGTCGGCATTGTATTTGAGCAGTCCGTTGAAAACGACGCCCGTGACCGAGCTGGCGGCGGAATCGGCCGCCTGGATCGGGTTGAGCGTGGTCGGTTCCCCGATGCTGCCGATATACATCTCGTTTTTCTTGTCCACCGCGACGCGGGCCACCGTCCAGAACGCAACGGCCGTGACCGCCGCCAAGAGCAGCGGAATTCCGACAATCAAAGTTCGCACCCGGGGCATCCGGCGCATTTTCCCCGTTAAGAACCTCTTCGCGAGCCAAAAGGGCGTTCGCCACAGCCTGTTTTCCCTTTGCAGGGCAGGCCCCCGCCGCATTAAGCTCGCTTTTCTGATGGTCACGGCAGTCAAGGAAGAGACGGTGGCGCATAATGACCTCGATCCCGCGCTCATCGTGCGAGCCTATCGCGTCATGCTTCTGGCTCGCGCGACGGAAGACAAACTCGCCAGCCTTTACCGTGCCGGGATGATCAAAGGCGGCGTCTTCCTCGGCAAAGGCCAGGAAGCGCTCAGCACCGCGTCGTCCATCTTCCTGAAAAAAGGCGACATCTTCGGTCCGCTCATCCGCGACCAAGCCGGACGCCTCGCTTTCGGCGACACCGTGCTCGACACCCTGCGCACCTATCTCGGCTCGGCCCAAGGACCCATGCGCGGACGCGACGGCAACATCCACCGCGGCCGCCCGCGCGACGGCTACTACGCCATGATCAGCCATCTGGGTGCGCTCGTGCCCGTGGTGGCCGGCGGACTCTACGCCCGTCGCCTGCGCGGCGAGACCGGCGTGGTCGGGGTCACTTCCATCGGCGACGGTGGCACCTCGACCGGCGCTTTCCACGAAGGCATCAACATGGCCGCGGTCGAACACCTCCCGCTCGTCGTCGTGGTGGCCAACAACCAATACGCTTACTCCACGCCGAACAACCGCCAGTTCGCCTGCGCCGACCTCCTCGACAAAGCCGCCGGCTACGGCATCGCCGGATTCAAATGCGACGGCACCGACCCCGCCGCCTGTCTCGAGACACTCCGCCTCGCCGTGCAGGCCGCACGGGAAGGGAACGGACCCCAACTCGTCGTAGCCAGCCTGCTTCGTCTCGTCGGTCACGGCGAACACGACGACGCCGGCTACGTCGACGCCGCCCTGCGTAAAGCCAACGTCGGCCGCGACTGCCTCGAGGTCGGGGCCAAACAATTGATCGACGCCGACCTCGCCACCGCCGGCGAAATCGCCGCCTGGACCAAAGAAGCCCAAGGCGAAGTCGAAGCCGCCCTCAACAAGGCCCAGCGCGAAAAAGGCCCCGATCCGGGCACCGAAGATTGGCGGGCCATCTCGACCGAACACCTCGTCGACGGACATTTCAACGCGGAGGACGAATGAGCGTCACCTACCTCGAAGCCATCCGCGCCGCGCAAGAGAAAGCGCTGGCCGACGACCCGCGCGTTTTCATTTACGGACAAGACGTCGGCGCCTTCGGCGGCGCGTTCAAAGCCACGAAAAACCTCGCGGCCGAATTCCCCGGACGCGTCATGGACGCACCGCTGAGCGAAGACGCCATCGTCGGCTTGGCCATCGGTGCCGCCATCGAAGGCGCGCGCCCCATCGTCGAAATGCAATTTGCCGACTTCTCGACCGTCGGCTTCAACCAGATCGTCAACCAAGCCGCCACCCTCTACTACCGCACCGACGTCCCCTGCCCGATCGTGGTGCGCCTGCCCAGCGGCGGCACGCTCGGCGCCGGCCCTTTCCACAGTCAGAGCATGGAGGCCATCTACTCGCACTATCCCGGCCTCGTCGTTATGACACCCGCCACGGTGGAAGACGCTTACAGCATGATGCTCGAAGCCGTCTCGATCGACGACCCGGTCATTTTCTGCGAGCACAAACTTCTCTACTACCATCTCAAAGCCGACAAACTCCCCGATGTCGCGCAACCCGCCGGCAAAGCCCGCATCGCCCGCGCCGGACGCGACGCCACCATCGTGACCTACAGCGCCATGCTCCACGAATCCCTGCAGGCCGCGGAAGACCTCGTCGAGGAAGGTTGGCAAATCGAAGTGATCGACCTGCGCACAGTCAAACCCCTCGACACCGACACCGTCCTCGCCTCCGTGGCCCGCACCGGACGCCTTCTCGTTGTGGGCGAAGCTTGGCCGTGGGGCGGCGTTACCGCCGAGGTCATCTCGCGCGTGGCCACCGATGGCTTCGGACTCCTCGACGCCGCGCCCATGCGCCTCAACGCCAAAGACACGCCCGTTCCCTACCATCCCGATCTGTGGGCCGCCCACCGCCCCACCGCCACCACCGTGGCCGCGCGCCTGCGCCAACTTCTCACCCAATAATTTTATGGCCCGCATCCCTCTCCTCATGCCGCAACTCGGCGAATCCATCGCCGAAGCCACCATCGTCCGCCTCCTGGCCAAACCCGGCGAGGATGTGGCCGGCGACAGCGATGTGATGGAGGTCGAGACGAACAAAGCAGTCATGGGCGTCGTCGCCCCGTGCCAGGGCAAACTGATCGAACTCCGCGCCGTCGAAGGCGAAAGCTACGCCGTCGGCGCGACGCTCGGTTACCTCGAAGTGGCGGACGCCGACGCCGAACGCATGGGCTACCTCGAACCGGAGGAAAACGGATCCAACGCTCAACCCACCGGTTCCATGCCGGCCGGCGCACCGGAAAAACCGAAGAAAAAACGCGTGGCCAAGCCCGAGATCAAGCAGTCGGACAAACCGGAACCGACGATCCGAGGTCTCCCTGTCCCCGCGCACGCCGGCGGTGCCGCCTATCTTTCGCCGCGCATGAAAGCGCGCATGACCGAACTCGGACTCAGCGCTGCCGACCTCGCCGGCGTGGCCGGGAGCGGGGCGGGCGGACGCGTCACCATCGAGGACTTCGAGCGTTTCATGGAAAACCTCGACCAGCATAAAGTCACCGAGGCTTCGTCCATGCGCGTCGCCGTGGCCGATGCCATGCGCCGCAGTTGGACGCGTCCGCTGGCCACCGTCGTCCTTCCCGTCGAACTCGACAAGATGCTGGCCCACCGCAAAGCCTCCGCCGAGAAAGCCGGCGTCTCGCTCTACGCCTTGCGCGCCCTGGCCATGGCCCTGAGCGAGAACAGCGCCCCGGCCGGCCGCCTCATCGGCAATCAAGTCATCCACCCGGGCTCGATCGACATCGGTTTCGCCGTGGAAGCCGAAGACGGCGTGCTTGTCCCGGTCATCCGCGAAGCCGACAAACACACACTGAAAGACCTCGTTCCCATCTACACCCGCCTCGTCGAGTTGGCCCGCCAGCGCCGCCTCACCCCGAAAGACATGGGCCAATGCATTTCCACCGTGACGAACTACGGCACGTTCGGTCTCACCCTGGCCACCCCGATCCCGCTGCCCGAACAAACCGTCCTTCTCGGCCTCGGCGCCGGCCGCATCGAGCCGAAGTGGGACAAAGACAAAGAACAATTCCTCCCCGTCACTGCCGCGTGCTTTACCTTGAGCTTCGACCACCGAGTCCTCGACGGAGGCGCCGCCGGCCGTCTTCTCCTGCGCATCGCCGAGTTGCTCAACAATCCGGAGCAGCTCTGAGCCCTCGATGTGCGGTAGGGCCCGCTGGCCCAGCGGGCCGCCGCTCTACGACAAAATAGAAGCGGCGTCCCCGCCGCTTAGAGCGTTTGTGGTTCGACTCTTTGCACTATCTGGCGTTGCGCAAAAAAGTGGCACGGGCATCCTGCCCGTGACGAACAGCCACCATCGGCAGGATGCCGATGCCACGAAAAAAACCTCTGACTCACAGCGTCAACAATTGAATCGAAAACGCTCTAACCTCAATCAACAAGCGGCAGGATGCCGTTTGCACTTTTTCAGGCAAACCCCTGCGCCACGCGCTGCAACTCCTGCTGGAAGGCCATGATGTCGCTTTCGCTCGGACGATACCCCGGCTTCGTCGGATTGAGTCCGAGCCGCCCTGTCTGATCGAGCATCCAGTCGGCCGTTTCGCCGTCCGAGAAGGTCACCTTTCCACTGGCCAGGGCCGAGGCCCGCGTCACCGCATCCACGCTGACGCGCACCCCGCCGGTCGGTGTTCCACCACCCTGCCTTTCGCTTTCCCCTTCCTGCTTGGCTGCAGCCAGGCGGTCCACTGCTTCGCTTTGTTTCGGTTGCTCCTTCAGTTGCAACTGCAAGTCATCGACGAGAAAACGCACGTCCATGTAGGTCAGGCCGAGACCATGCTCATCCTTCAAACGCCGTTGCACGTCGGCCAGCGTGGCCCCTTCGCCGATCCATCGGGAGACGACGGCTGTTTGTTCTTCCGTTAATTTCATGCCGCCATCCTAGCCCACCGGCCGCCGCGTGCAAAGCCACCGCGAAAATCTGCGTTTGCGGACTTGCCAAGGCATCGGCTTTGCCTAATTAGGAATCATGCAAACAGCTCTACGCTTCGTCGCCACCGTCGCCGTCTTGGGATCGCTTGCCACCGCGGGCTGCGAAAACATGACGGCCGGGGAAAACGCGCTCATCGCCGCGGGATTGGCCGGGGCCGCCACCGGCATCGCCCTCGGCACCACCGGCGTCCCGGTCGGCACCACCCTGCCCGTTGCTCTCGGTGCCGCGGCCGGCGCGGGCGCCCTCGGTTACGGCATCTCCAAAATGCAGGTCAACAAAGACCAACGCAGCTTCGCCGAGATGCGCGGACAAGACCTCGTCATGCGCGCGCAGCAACGCGGCATGAACGACATCCCGCGTTACATCCTGGTCGATACCATCGCGGAAAAACCCTCGGGTGGTCGTCCGGTCATGATCTTCGACACCGCCACCGGACGCGTGGCGAGCAACCGCATTTACTACGTCAACATGCCCGCGGGCCCCTACGGGTTCGTGCCCGCGCCGCCCGGCATGCTCGGTGGCGGACGCTAACAAAATGCCGTCCACGGCCGCCGTGCCGGGCCGCGAACTGCCGCCTTTCCAGATCCTCCCGCCGGAGCGGCGCGCCCGCATCTTCGGCCTGGATTACGCCATCGTCCCGCAATCCGACGGCGCGGATCTTTGGGTCAGCCGCCCGGCTTGGCACTGGCTCGATTACCTGCAACCCGAATGCTGGTGGAACCGCGACAACCTCGCCGTGCGGGGTGAACGCTTAACGGGCAGCACGGGCACGGTCTACCGCGCCCGCAGCGCGCCGCCCGGACGCGTGCCCCGCGATCTGGTGGTCAAATTTTCCCGCATCGCCCAGGACGTCCCGCTCTTCATTCCCGACGACTTCCTCGACTCCTTGCCGCGCACCGCGGTGGCCGACGCACGCTTTCTGGCTCCTTTCGCCGAGTTCGGACTGCTCTACGAACTGCGCGGCAACATCCTCAACCACGGACCCCACCGCCTGAGAACGAAAATGCCCCTCGCCATCTATTCCCCGCCCGGAAAATACCCGCTTTGGCAAACGGGAAGGCATGCCGACATCTTCCGCTCGCACCAACAGGTTATGGCCCAGGACCAGTTCGAAAACGGATTGGCCGAGGTGCAACTCCAGATCGAGCGCGATTATCTCACACTCTTCGCGTGGGTCGACGGGATCGACGCCGAGGAAGCTTGCCACCGCGGGATGATCGTCCAGGACCTCCTCGTCCTCTTGACCCGCTCGAGCAACCACGCCCTTTCGAGGCTCGGCTACCACATCCTCGACAACAAACCGCGGCATCTCATCGTCCGTCCGCAGTCCGACGGAAGCCTGCTGCAACGCAACGGCAAGGTCGTCTACACCATGATCGACTTCGAGTTGCTGCAGCGGCACGAGGACACGGCAGGAAGAAAGCAATAAACGGAGCCGGGACGACGCACCCCGCCTGGCTTGGCACTGGAGGTCACCGCCGTGAACCCATGAACATGCGGAGCACATACCAGAACATCATGGCAATGCCGGCGAAGAGCTGGATTGACGCGGCCACATCGGCATTGGCCGGAAATCCACGCATGATATTCGAGGTCGTGTAGAGCACCGATCCGGAGGCCAGAACAATCATGGCCACGCTGAACCACGTGCCCGGATCGAATTTGAAGATCACGGCGCAAACGATGACGGCCAAACCGAACAACCCGCCCCAGATCAGGAAGGACCGCAGGAAGGAAAAATCGCGGCCCGTGGTCACGACCACCGCGGTGAGCAGGAGAAAACCGCCGATGGTCACTTGGGCCGCACTGGCGATGACACCCGGGGCGGCGCTCTCCGCGGCGGCGAGCAGCGGGACCGTGATCAACGCTTGCAGCAGCACGTAGAGAAAAAATCCGGCGTATTGCAAGGGACGCGAAACCGATGGCACGGCAATCAGGGTCGCGACCCACGAGAGGAGCATGAATCCACCCAGAACCACGAGCCACGAGACGCCCGAAAAAACCCGCAGCACGGTCTCCGCGATGCCGCTGCGGAAGAACCAGACTTCCAAACCGACAAAAAGGAGGACCGCAAGCACGAGGTGCGCGTAAACGCGGGTGAGGAAAGAACTTTGGGCCGACGCGGCGAGATCGGCGACAGGGCTGGCGGAGAAGTTGCTCATGACCGGAACATCGCCCAGCCGCCGCCGGGCGGCACGCTTTACTTTTTGGCCCGCGGGTGGAACTGACGGTGGGCTTTGTGCAAGCCGCGCGTGTCGACGTGCGTGTAAACCTGCGTCGTCGAAATATCGGCGTGACCGAGCATTTCCTGGATGACGCGCAAGTCCGCTCCCCCCTGCAGCAGGTGGGTGGCAAAAGAATGGCGGAGCATGTGCGGGTGCACCTTCTTCCCGATCCCCGCCCGCCCGGCCAACTCGCCGAGCAGTTGCCAGACGCGCTGGTTGGTCAATTTGCGTCCGCGCACCGACAAAAACACTTCGCCGCCGGTTTTTTTGCCGACCAGTTCCGGGCGGCCGGACTGCAAGTATCGGCCGAGTGCCTTCCGTGCCCCGGAACCGACCGGAACCAAGCGTTGCTTGTTGCCCTTGCCGGTGACGCGGATGAACCCTTGCTCCAGATCGAGATTCTCCAGGCGTGCACCGCACAGTTCGGAGACGCGCAGGCCGCTGGCGTAGAGCAATTCGACGATGGCCCGGTCGCGGATTTCCAACGGCGTCTTGCCCCCGGCCGCGGCCAGCAGTTGCCCGATCTCCGGCTCCGAGAGTGTCTCGGGGAGGTAGCGCTCGATTTTCGGCACACCGAGGAATTCCGTCGGGTCACGCCCGAGCATTTTGCGTTGCACGAGGAACCGGAAGAGAATGCGCAGCGCCACGGCATGAAGTTTGATCGTCGCCGCCGCGGCCCCGCCTTTTTTCCGCCAGCCGAGAAAGTCGCCGATCATTTCCGGCGTGACGTCCGCCCACGCGGCGGCCCGTTTTCCATCGACCGCCCACTTGGCGAAAAGCTCGAGCGAGGCGCGCGTGCTCAGCTGGTAGTTGTCGGACAACCCCCGCTCGGTGGCGAGATACAGGATGAACTGGTCGATCTCGGCGTTCACGCCGGACGCCGTCCAAGGGCGAGTCGCTCGTAGGCCTCGCAGTATTTCGCGGCGGTCTGGGCGATGATCTCCGGGGGCAGGTGCGGCGCGGGCGGCTGACGGTTCCAACCGGACTGCAGCAGCCAGTCGCGCACGAATTGCTTGTCGAAACTCGGCGGGTTCGTGCCCGGTTCCCAAAGATCGGCCGGCCAAAACCGCGACGAGTCGGGGGTGAGGCATTCGTCGATCAGCACGAGCTCGTCTTCGATCAGGCCGAATTCGAATTTGGTATCGGCAATGATCACACCGGCCCGTTCGGCCTGGATGCGACCGTAATCGTAAACCTCGAAGCTGGCCTCGCGCACGGCATGGGCGAGTTCATCGCCGAGTAAGCGGCGGCACTTTTCCCAGCTGACCGGCTCGTCATGGCCTTCCGATGCTTTGGTCGTCGGGGTGAAAAGCGGAGCGGGCAACTTGGCCGCTTCGCGCAATCCGCGCGGCACCTCGTGTCCGCCCACCGTCCCGCGGTCGCGGTATTCGTCCCAGGCCGCACCGGCCAGATAGCCGCGCACCACGCACTCGACGGGCAGGGGCTTGGATCTGCGGCAGAGCATGCTGCGCCCGGCAAGTTGCCCGGAGAAAGACTGCAGCCCGGCAGGGAATGTGGCGAAGTCGGCCGAAAGAAAATGATTCGGCACAAAATCCAGCCGCTGGAACCAGAAGGCGGACAATTGCGTCAGCACCTCGCCCTTGCCCGGAACCGGGTCGGGCAGGACGCAGTCGAAAGCGGAAATCCGGTCGCTGGCCACCAGCAAGACGCGGTCGCCCGACGCGTAGACCTCGCGGACTTTGCCGCGGCGGACCAATTCCCAACCCGGAAGCTGCAGATCCGACATGACGCGCAGTTTACTACCGTCCACCCCCGCCCCGGCAAAGCCCAAAGAAGGAAACCGCAAATTCCTTGGATCCGCCCCGCCCCTCGCCTAGCCTCCGCGATCCTATGCAAACCCTGACTTTGCTCGCCCAAGCCGCACCCGGCGCCCCGGAACAACCGCCGGTGCTCTTCCAGTTCCTGCCGCTCATTATCATCGCGGTTCTCTTCTACTTCCTGCTCATCCGCCCGCAGCAGAAAAAGCAAAAGGAACACCAGCGACTGGTTGGCTCGGTCAAAACCGGGGACAAAGTGGTCACCGCCGGCGGCCTCCACGGCATCGTGGCCAATGTCAAAGAGACGACGTTCCTCCTCAAAGTCGCCGACAACGTGAAAATGGAGTTCGACAAAAGCTCGATCACTTCCGTAACCAAGTCCGCCGAAGCGGCCTGAGCCGTCCGCCACCTCCGTCCCCGCCCACTGCCGCGATGAGCCCGACCATCACCTTTCTTTTCGGCCTGCTCCTGCTCGGGCTGTTCATCTGGTATTTCATGACCGAGCTCTCGCTGCGCAAGCGGATCATCGGAACGGTCCTGACCATCCTGCTTGTCGCGTTCTGCCTCGAGGCCGTCATGCCTCCCGAGAAAAAAATCCGTCTCGGCCTCGACCTGCAGGGCGGCACCTCCTTCCTTCTGCGCCTTGTCGACGAAACCGGGGAAGGCGTCAGCCCGGCCACCCTCGACCAGGCCATCGAAGTCATCCGCAAACGCGTCGACCAGTTCGGCGTGAGCGAACCGGTCATCGCCGCGCAGGGCCGCGACCGCATCCTCGTGCAGATTCCCGGTCTCGACACGCAGCAACTTGCCTCGACCAAAGAACAACTCCAGCGCGTGGCCAAACTCGAGTTTGCCATGGTCCACCCGCAGAGCGATTCCGTCCTCGCCGCCGTCGAAGCCGGTCAAGGCGTCCTCCCGCCCGGCTTCGTCATCAAGGAATACACCGACACCATCGAGGGGAAGGAACAAACTGTCCGTCTGCTGGTCAAACAGCGCGCCGACCTCACCGGCGACCGCGTCACCGCGGCCAACCCTTTCTACGACGTGCAGGGCTACGGAGTGGCCATGAAACTGGACAGCGAAGGCGGCAAGATGTTCGGCGACCTCACCACCGCCAATGTCGGCCAGCGCCTCGCCATCATGCTCGACGGCGACGTGCAAAGCGCCCCGAGCATCCGCCAACCCATCTACGGCGGCGAAGCCGTCATCACCGGCCGCTTCTCCGACGCCGAAGCCCGCAATCTGGCCAGCGTGCTGGAAAACCCGCTCAAAACGCCGGTGGAAATCGAGGAAACCCGCAGCGTCTCCGCCTCGCTCGGAGCCGATTCCGTCCGCAGCGGTGTCAGCGCCGGTCTGCTCGGCCTCGGCCTCACCCTGCTCTTCGTCCTTTTCTATTACCGGCTCGCCGGCGTGGTCGCCTGCCTGGCCCTCGCCGTTAACCTCATCCTGCTCTTCGGGGCGATGAGTATGTTCAATTTCGTGCTCACCTTGCCCGGCATCGCCGGTATCATCCTGACCATCGGCATGGCCATCGACGCCAACGTGCTCATCTACGAGCGCCTGCGCGAGGAAATGGCCGCGGGCAAGTCGCTCGGGGCGGCGGTCAACTCGGCTTATGACAAAGCTTTCTCCGCCATCTTCGACGCCAACGTCACCACGCTGATCACCTCGGCCATCCTCTTCTGGCAGGCCACCGGCCCGGTCAAGGGCTTCGCCATCACCCTGACCCTCGGCATCATCGCCTCCATGTTCTCCGCGCTGCTCTTCACCCGCACCGTCTTCGGGTTCCTGCTCGACAATTTCGGGCTGAAGAAGTTGACCATGGTCAACTGGATCCCGTCGCACAGCATCGACTTCCTCGGCAAGCGCCACATCGCCCTTGTCCTCTCGCTCGTCGTCCTGCTTGGCTCGATCGGCTATTTCGCCTGGCGCGGGGAGAAGAATTTCGGCGTCGACTTCACCGGCGGCGACCTCGTCGTCCTCGGAACCAAGGAAAGCGTCCCCCTCGCCGACCTGCGCCGCAGCGTCGCGGGAGCCGATCTCGGCGAAACCACCCTGCAAACCGCGAGGGAAGACGGCCGGGAACTGGTCACGGTGCAAAGCCGTTTCGGCACCGCCGACGCCGTAGTGGCCAGATTGCAGCAAGACTTCCCCCAAGCCGGCCTGACCATTGAACAGACCGACACGGTAGGTCCGCGCATCGGCAAGGAACTGGCCGGTCGCTCCCTCTTCGCCCTCGGTCTCGGCCTCCTTGGCATCCTTGTTTATGTCACCCTGCGCTTCGAATTCTCCTTCGCCCTCGGTGCGCTCGTCGCCCTGTTGCACGACGTGATCATCACCATCGGGATCTTCGCGCTTCTCGGACGGGATATCTCCATGGTTATGGTCGGTGCCGTGCTGACCATCGCCGGGTACTCGATCAACGACACCATTGTCGTCTTCGACCGGGTGCGCGAAGGCCTCATGTCCGGACGCCGCGGCACCGTGGCGCAGATCATGAACGCCTGCCTCAACGAGACCCTCGGCCGCACCATCCTGACCGGCGGCACGACCCTGCTGGCCACCACCGCCCTCTACTTCTTCGGCGGCCCGGTGCTCAGCGACTTCGCCCTGGCCATCATCATCGGCGTCCTCGTCGGCACCTATTCCTCCATCTTCGTCGCCGCCCCCATCGTTCTCTGGTGGTCCAAACGCACCGGTAAGAGCATCAAACGCGAAGTCCTCGGTGACCTGCCGCAGGCCGCTTCCTGAAGCGGCGAACCGTCCCCCGTGGCATGGGCATCCTGCCCATGACGACCAACAATCATCGGCAGGATGCCGATGCCACAGTCTACTTCATCAACAACAAGCTCAGCGCCATCACCACCATCCCGCCGACCAAACCGAGCACGCTGTCGTGTCCTTTGCCGTAGGCGCGGCTGGTCGGCAGCAATTCGTCGAGACTGATGTAAACCATGATGCCGGCCACCGCGCCGAAGACGGGGCCGACAAATTCGCCCGGAATAACCGCGCCCCCGCCCCCGGCCAGGAGCAGGAGCACTGCATAGGCCACGATCGCGCCGACCGGCTCGGCCAGCCCGCTGAGGGCCGAGTAGATGAATGCTTTGCGACGGCTGCCTGTCGCGAAATAAATCGGCACGGAGACGCTCATGCCTTCGGGAATGTTGTGCAAGGCGACGGCCACCGCGATGGCCACGCCAAGACCCGGGTCCTGCAGCGCGACAAGGAACGTGGCCAGGCCCTCGGGGAAATTGTGGATGCCGATGGCCAACGCGGTGAACAGCCCCATGCGCATCAGTTTGTGGTGGTGCGGATGACGCGGCACCGCATCATCTTTGGTGCGGAGCAGCACTTCGGCCTCCTCGTGGGAACGCACCTCGTGCGGGTTCTCTTCCGCGGGGATCAGATTGTCGATCACGCCGATGATGAGGATGCCGGCGAAGAAGGACGCCGCGTTGATCCAGGCGGCCATGACATCGCTGTATCCCGCCCCGGCCAGTGCCGCTTCCCCCTTGGGAAAAATTTCGACGAAGGAGACGTAGAGCATCACCCCCGCGGAAAAACCGGTCGTGACCGAAAGGAAACGGTGGTCGGTCTGCTTGGCGAGGAAGGCGATGCAACTGCCCACCACGGTGCCCAGGCCGGCCAGCAAGGTCAGCAAGAAGGCAGTCAAGAGGTGTTCGTTCGTCATTCCGTGATGTGGGGGTTATTCGCGCGCCTCCCTGGTGTCAATGCGCAGGCGGGGAATTTGTGTCGTCCGGAGTCCCTTCGGCACTGGCCAAGCCTCCGACCCACGGGCATGCTTCCGCGTTCCGGATCCATGGAAACCATCGTCATCGGCCACCGCAACCCCGACATGGATTCGGTCTGCTCGGCCGTTGCCTACGCGGCTTTGAAAGAACGCCTCGGCGAAAAGGGTGTCCGGCCGGCCCGGGCCGGCTCGCTCAACGACCGCATCGCCTTCGTGCTGGAAAAATTCGGTGTGCCCCAACCCGAGTTCCTCCCCGATGTCACCCCGCGCGTGCGCGATGTCATGATCAAGGACTACATCGGCATCCGCCCGGACCAGCCCATCGCCGAGGCGCTCGCCCTCATGTCGTCGAGGGGACTGCGCGCCCTGCCGGTCGTGGACGGGGACGGGCGCTTCCACGGCGCGATCAGCGAAAACAAGCTGCTCGGACTCGTCATGCCCTCGCGCGAGGCCGCCCAGCGGGCGCGAGAGGTGCTGGCCAGCCTGACCAATATCGCGGCCACCTTCGAAGGCCGTTCGCTCACCGGCCCGCTGCCCTCGGGCGAGGAAAACTTCGCCCTCGTCGTGGCGGCCATGGATGCGGAAACGTTCGCCGCGCGGCTGAAGAACCTCGACCCCTCGCGCACCGTGCTTTTCGTCGGCGACCGCGACAACGTGCACCGCACGGCCCTCGAGGGCGGTGTGCGCGCCCTGGTCGTCACGGGCGACGCCGGCGTCGATCCGGCCTTCGCCGCCGAGGCGCAGGCGCGGGGCCTCACCGTGGTCGCCTCCCGCTGGGACACGGCCACGAGCGTGATCTTTGCGCGCGGGGCGATGATCGCCCGGCACGCGCTCGAGGAAGTTCCGGTCAAATTCGACGCCGATACGCCGCTGGAAATCGCCCGCCGCACCGTGGCGCTGTCCAACAAACTCATCTTTCCCGTGCTCGACGAAGACGGACGCCTCGAGGGCATCCTTTCCAAGAGCGATTTCCTCAAGGGCCCGGCCCGACGGCTCATTCTCGTCGACCACAACGAGCTATCGCAGGCCGTCCCCGGCGCGGCCGATCTGCCGATCGTGGAAATTCTCGACCACCACCGCCTCGGCAACATGCGGACCGAGACGCCCATTCTCTTCCTCAACCAGCCGGTCGGATCGACCTGCACGATCGTGGCCGACTTTTACCGGCGCCACGGTCTCGCCCCGGAGCGCCCGGTGGCCGGACTGCTCCTCGCCGGCATCATCGCCGACACACTCAATGGCACGTCCCCGACGGCAACGGAGACCGACCGCCTTTTCCTCGCCGAACTCAGCGAGGCCGCGGGCATCCGCGCAGCCGATCTCGCGGCGGAAATTTTCGCTGTCGGCTCGCCTCTGCAGACCATGAATCCGGCCAAAGTGATCGAGGCCGACGCCAAACGATACGACGAGCACGGAGTCGCCTTCAGTGTCGCGCAGATCGAGGAGGTCACCTTCGCCAACTTCGACGCGCAACGGGACCACCTCCTCGGTGCCCTGCAGCACCGCGTGCACTCAGAAGGACTTTTCTTCGCCGCCCTCCTCGTCACCGACATCAATGCGCAAAATTCCTACCTTCTGGTCGAAGGCAATGCCGACTTTCGCAAAACGATCAACTATCCGGAGCATTCCGACCGCGTCTGGTTCCTCGAAGGTGTGGTCTCGCGCAAAAAACAACTCCTGCCCTACCTGACCGAGTGCCTGGCCCGCGTCCGTTGAGGCCTAAAGCGCGCCAAACGGACGTAAACTTCAGGGCCTAAAAACAACACAAGTCGTTGGTAGACAAGGATTAAAATAATTATTTGACGCTGATCCTCGGGCGCTCCTACCCTTTCGTGTCTCCCCAAGACACCTAGAAAGGATGTGAATCAACAATGCCCGAAGTCATCGTTCGCAAAGGAGAGTCAATCGACCGCGCCATCAAGCGGTTGAAGGCGAAACTGGACTCCGAGGGAATCATGGACGAAGTGCGCCGCCTGCGTGCTTATGAGACGCCGACCCAAAAGACGCGCCGCAAAGCCAAGGCCAACGCCAAGCGCGCCAAAATGAAGCACCGCTTCAACATGTCCTGAACAAATCCGTTTCAACTCCGCGCATCTTCCTCGCCGGTTGCGGTTACACCGGTGAAAGATGCGCGGATTTTTTTTGCGCGGACGGCTGGGACGTCACCGCCCTTGTTTCCTCTGTGGAATCCGCCCGCCGGCTCGCCGGCAAACCCTACCGCGTCCTGGCCGCCGATGCGGCCGATCCGGATGAACTCCGCACCAAACTCGCCGGCTGCGGACCGACCGGTGTGCTCATCCACTGCTTGAGCGGGAAGGAAGGACGCAATCCCGCCGCCTACCGCGTTGTTTATCAGGAAACTCTGCGCCATCTCCTCGATTCACTGCAGCCGGAGTTCACCGTCTTCACCGGCAGCACATCGGTCTACGCGCAAAACGACGCCACCCAAGTCGACGAGTCATCCCCCGTCGGCGGCACTCCGACCGGCGACATCCTGGTCGGCGCCGAAAACCTCGCCCTCGAAACGGGCGGAGCAGCCGTCCGCCTCGGCGCCATCTACGGCCCCGGACGTACCCGCTTCATCGAAGCCGCCCGCAAAAGTGAACCGTCTCCCTTCGGCACGCCGGATGCCTTGATCAACCTGATCCACCGAGACGACGCCGCGAGCGCCCTCTTTCATATCGGCTCAGGCCGTCTCGCCGGGGTCTACAACGCGGTCGACGACCACCCGGTCCGGCGTGACAACCTGGCCGAATCAATCCGCAGCGGAGAACCCTTCCCTCCCGACTCACGAAAAAATTCCATCGGCAAACGCGTGAAGAACGCCAAACTCAAATCCACCGGCTGGACGCCCCGATACCCGTGTGTCCTCGATGCCATCCGGGCAGACGCCGCCTGAGGCAAACAAACATCCATCTGGCCATCATCGCCCATGTGCGGCGGAGATGGCACGCGGTGTCTGCGCGCTGAGGATGTTCGCTCAACCCAGCACGGACCGCACCACCCGCGCCAAATCCACGCTGGCCGGCGAGTCGGCATGCACACAGACCGTCTCCGCCTCGACCAGCCACTGCTTCCCGCCTCCGGTTTCGAGGTAACCCGTTTCTTTCCACGCGCCGATTCTCCGGGCCACCCTCGACCGGTCGCCGATCAGCGCCCCCGGCTCGCCACGCGGCTGCAGACGCGCTTCGTCGGCGTAGCTGCGTTCCGCGAAAATTTCCCGCAGCAGCGGAACGCCGCGCGCTTCCGCCACCGCATGCAGCAATCCGCCCGCTCCGACAATCAAGGTCGCTCCCTCCAGCTCGGACTCCATCCAATCGACGCATGCTTCGGCCAGATCGGTGCGCTCGTCGCACAAATGGTAAAGAGCGCCGTGCAGTTTGACATGAGCCACCAGGCCGCCCGCCGCCGCGGCCGCGCGGCGGAAGTTGCCGACTTGATCCCCGAGGAGGGCGGTCAGATCACGCGCGCTCACGGTGGCCGGCGCGCGCCCGAAATTTTCACGGTCCGGCCATCCCGGGTGCGCCCCCGTTTGCACGTTGCGCTCGAGCGCGGCCCGCACCACGCGCTGCATCGTCTCCCCGTCGCCGGCATGACCCCCGCAAGCGATGTTGGCCAGATCGATGACCTCCAAGAGGGCCGCGGTGGTCTCCGCGGGCTCGCCTTCTCCCAAATCGCAGTTGAGCAACACTTTCATTCGTCCGGCGGCAAAAATTCGACAGTTCCGCCCGGCGGAACCTGCGCCACACGGCGGCAGGCCTCGTCATCGAGCCACACGATCTTGGGGTAACCGCCCACCGTCGGTCCATCCCGCATTGTCACCACCGGCTGTCCACCCCCCGTGATCTGCACCGAGCCCGCAAGCACCGGCTCGCTCGGCATGGTGGCCGGCGGCGGCGGGATGACTGCGCCGGTCAAACGCACCCCCATCCGGTCGAGTTGCGAGGAGACGGTCCAAGGGGTGCCGAAAAAAGCCCCGCGTGCCGCGATGGAAAATTCCGTCCATTGCGGCCCGGGCCAGGCACGCACTTGGATCTTCCGGGGATAAGTCGCCGCGCAGGGCGCATCCCCGGCAGGACGCCAGCCGGGACGCGCGGGATCGTGGTGGCACGACAGGACATCGCCTCCGGCCAAAGCGCGACCCAATCCGCTGCGCTCCGAGACGGAGGCACTGCCGAGAATGACCGGAGCTGACCATCCGCCCGGCACCGCCAGATACGCGTAGACGCCGGCTTCGTGCCGCGTGAAATCCAGTTCCTCGCCGTGGGCCACCTTGCGGACAACGCCCGGCGCCGGTCCCATCGCCGCGCCCGCCACGGCAAGCCACCCTTCGCGCCGCACGCGGAACCGCGCCCCTTGCAGGGCCAGTTCGACCACAACCGCTTCCTCCGCATTGCCCGCCAAGCGATTCGCTTCGCCCGCGGCTTGCGCGTCCATCCATCCGCCCGGGGGAACACCGAAACGTTTCCAGCCCGGACGCCCCGCATCTTGCCACGTCGCACCGCATCCCGGTGAGATGACCTCGAGAAATTCAAACATCGTTCGCTCCCACCCCAAGGAATCGCACCGTGTCGCCCGGACGCAGCATAAACGGGTCCGGTGCGTCCGGATCGAAGAGCTTCGCCGGCGTGCGTCCTATGACATGCCACCCGCCGGCGCTCGCAGCCGGATAAATCCCCGTTTGCCCTCCCGCGATGGCCACGCTTCCGGCGGCCACGCGCGGGCGTGGAGTGTCACGCCGCGGCAGATGGAGCACCGCGTCGAGCACGCCCAGATAGGGAAAGCCCGGCGCGAATCCCAGCAGCCACACGCGATAGTCGCGCCCGCTGTGCCGAGCGATCACTTCACCGGCGCCGAGGCCGGTCAGACGCGAGACCTCCGCGAGATCCTCACCGTCATAAACCACCGGAATTTCCACCGTTCTTGCCGCTGTCGTTTCCAGATCGAGCGACTGCCAATTTTCGATCATCCCCGGCAGGACCCGCCGACCCCAGCGGGCCGCCGCCTCTTCATCACCCTCCGACTCCAGCAACACCGACCCGAACCCCATGGTGAACTCGCGCAAACCCTCCGGGGGCTTCGTCTCCAATTCCCGCGCCACGGCCAGAGCCCGTGCCATGGTTTCCTCTGACAAATCGCGTCCGAACCGCACAAGCCAAGCACGCGGCCCGTAGGGTTCAACCGACCAGTCCATGGCAAGGCCGCACCGAGGCGGCTTTACCGCCCGCCGTGGCCGCCGCCGCCGCCACCGCCGCCGTGACCGCCGCCTTGGTTGCCATTGCGCCAGTAGTCGCTGTTATACCAGACATCCGGATAACCGAAGTCAAACGGCGCCGCGTCCATGTAATACGGGTCGGACCAATAGGGGTGCAAAGCCGCGCCACCGCCGGCCGATGCGGGCGCATTGCCGGAATCCTCGAGGTAGATGCCTTTCGCCTTGCCGAGGTAGTTGACCAACTCGTCATCCGCACCCGCCGTGACCAGCCGGTTGATTTGGCGGGTGGAGAAGTCGTAAGGCGTCTTGGTCGCCTTGAGATAGGGCACGGTCATGCTGCCCGGCACGCCGGCACGCACCAGCGCCAAGATGTCATCATAGCCGAGGACCCGTCCCTTGCTGATGCGGGTGTAGGTGCCGGTATCCAAACCTTTCTGCGCGAGCGCCTGGAGATAAGGGGGCGACTCGAGTTGCGGCTTCTGCAAAGTGGCGCAACCGCAGAGCGCGGCAAGGAGGGCGGGGAGCAGGGCTTTCTTCATACCCGCCAACCTGCACCATCCGCGCGGCCCCGAAAAGCCGAAAGCGGCGGGGACCGAAATCCCCGCCGCTTCGTGCTATGTCAACCTAATCAAATCCCCCCTGCGGGGGCCAATTGGTCAGACGGCCTTGTCGCCCGTCTCGTCGGTGCGGATGCGGATCGCTTCCTCCACCGGTGAAATGAACACCTTGCCGTCGCCGATCTTGCCGGTCTTGGCCGCCTTGACGATGGCGCCGGTGGCTTTCTCGGCGAGATCGTCCGCGATGACGACCTCGATTTTGATCTTGGGCAGGAAGTCCACGGTGTATTCGCTGCCGCGGTAGATTTCGGTGTGGCCCTTCTGGCGGCCAAACCCCTTCACTTCGCTCACCGTCATTCCCTCGATCCCGAGGTCGGCCAGCGCATCTTTCACTTCCTCAAGCTTGAACGGCTTGATAATTGCTTCGATTTTTTTCATTGGTGTGATCCTCCTTGGTGCGTCGGGTTATTTGTTGGCCACGAAGTCGGGATAAGCCTCCTGCCCGTGTTCACCGATGTCGAGACCCAGTTCTTCCTCCTCCGGACTGACCCGCAGGCCGAAGATGGCTTTGATCACGCCGAAGGTGACGAGCGAGAAGATGAAGGCGAAGGCCGAGATGGCCACCGTGCCGATGATCTGCGTGGAGAGCACGCCCGCGCCGAAGATGCCCACGGCGATGGTGCCCCAGTTGCCGCAAATGCCGTGCACCGAGATGGCGCCGACCGGATCGTCGATTTTCAGACGGTCGAACATCAGGACCGAGAAGACCACAATGGTGCCGGAGATGGCACCGACCAGAACGGCCGGCCACGGGGCGATGCTGTCCGCCCCGGCCGTGATGCCGACCAGACCGGCCAGCATGCCGTTGAGGGCCATGGAAAGATCGGGCTTTTTCAGCACGATCCATGAAGTGAAAGCGGCTGCGAGTCCACCCGCCGCACCGGCCAGGGCCGTGGTCACGAAGACTAGCGAGACGAGCACCGGATCGGCGCTGAGGACGGAACCGCCGTTGAAGCCGAACCATCCGAGGAAGAGCATGAACATGCCGATGGTGGCCAAGGGCATGCTGTGACCGAGGATGGGCTTGATCTTGCCGCCCACGTATTTGCCGGCGCGCGGGCCGAGCACGAGAACCGCGGCAAGCGCGGCATATCCGCCGAAGGCATGGACGAGCGAGGAACCGGCGAAGTCGATGAAGTCTTCGCTCAGCCAGCCGCCGCCCCATTCCCAAGAGCCGCTGATCGGATAGGCAAACGCCACGATGATGGTCGCGGCGAGCATAAAGGAACCGAGTTTGATGCGCTCGGCCACCGCGCCCGAAATGATCGTCGCGGCGGTCGCGGCAAACATCGCCTGGAAAATGAAGTCACCCCAGATGGTGTAGCCCGCATTGTATTCGCTCGTCAGGTTGGCCACGATCGCGTCGGACTCGGTGAAGCCGTTGGCGATCGGGGTTCCCATGGCGAACCAGCCCGGAATGATCCAGTTGTCGCCCGGATACATGGCGTTGAAGCCGTAAGCCGCATATGCCAGCAAGCCCATGCAAATGATGAAAACGTTTTTGAAGAGCACGTTGGTCGTGTTCTTCGATTGGGTCAGACCGCTCTCCAACGCGGAGAAGCCCAGGTGCATGAGAAAGACCAAAGCCGCCGCGAGGCAGATCCAGAGGTTGTTCACCGTGAAGATGGCCTGCTCCGCTTCCTTGCCGGACCAGAAGGCTTCGACCGGAGTCGGCTCCTCTGCGGGTTCTTCCGGTGCCACCACGGCCACCGCTTCGGTCGCGACAACGGCAACATCGCCGGCCGCATCGGTCAGCACGGCCGTAGTTTCTTCGACAACAGCGGCCGGGGCCGCGAACGGGTCGTCCTGCGCGTGCAACGGGACCGCGGCCATCACGGCCAGCGCCACCGCGGCGAGCAGCAGACCCTTTGGGGATTGTTTGGTTCGCATCATAATTGTGTGGATTAGGTTTTTGTTTTCAGTTGCCCGGCCTGCGACCGTGGGACTCCCCGGAGAAATCGGGGCGACCGCACGGGTGGGCAAGTTGCCGGTGAGGATGGTTTAAGCAACCGCCGTGCCAAGATGACTGAAAAACGAGCGGGACTCCGTCCGACCGGACAGATGGTCGAATTTCCACACCACCCCGGACCGCGGGGTGTTGCTTTGTAGCCACCGCGGGGAGCGGGTTTCTGACTTGGTATGGCGCCGGAGAACGTGAGGCCGCACCGCAAGCGGGTTCCGGCTTCTGGAGCGGGGCGAGCAGCAACAACTCGCCCACCCCTCCGCCACCCCCTACTCTTTTCCCTTCATGTCATCCCAACGCTCGCCCCGCATCCTCGCCCGCGTCTTCGCCTACCTCCGCCGCTACCCGCGCCTCGCCGCCGCCACCCTGCTCTGCGCCCTCGGCGCCTCGGTCATGGTCATCATCTTCCCCGTCGTTACCCAACGCATCATCGACGACGTCCTGCGCGACAAAAACCTCGACGCCCTCTGGCCCATGCTCGCCCTCGCCGCCTTCGGTTTCTTCGCCCAAGACGGACTCAACACCCTGCGCATCCTCCTCAACAACACCTTCGAGCAAAAAGTTCTCTTCGATCTCCGCAGCGATCTCTACGCCCGCTTGCAATCGCTCCCCCTCGCCTGGTTCGACCAACGCGCCACCGGTGACATTATGACACGCGTGGTCGAAGACGTCGGCAATGTCGAACGCGTCCTCATCGACGGCATCGAACAAGGCGCCGTCGCCGTCCTGCAGATCACCGTTGTCCTCGGCCTCATGTTCTGGTGGAGCCCCGCCCTCGCCCTCTGCTCCCTCACCCCCGTCCCC
>JBBECM010000074.1:0-3048 GCA_040881855.1 Chthoniobacterales bacterium
GTCCGAGTAAGCGATGTCGTATTTGGCCAGCGACCCGATGACGCGGTCGCGCGGGAACATGGCGCTGCCTTGCACCACGGTGGCCGGGGCCACGCCATTGACCCGCACCAGCGGGGAAAGTTCGACCGCCAGTTCACGCACGAGATGGTTGGCCGCGGCTTTTGATGTGTCATAAGCGATGCTTCCCTTTTTGGCCACGGCGGCATTGGCGCTGGTCGTCAGGACGATGGCGCCGCGCAATCCTTGCTCGCGGAAAATTTGCGCCGCTTCGTCGGCCACCAGGTAACTGCCGGTGACGTTGATCGCGTAGGTCAGGGCCCATTTGTCGTCGGGGATGTGGCCGGTGGTGTCGCTCGGCACGAAGATTCCGGCGGTCACCGCGATGGCGTCGAATCCACCGTAGGCGAGGATGACGCGGTCGAGCATGGCCCGGATGCTTGCCCGCTTGGTGATGTCGACCTGTGCGGCGATGGCCGGCCCGCAACCGGAAATGCCCGTTCCGGCCACCCCGATGCCGAGTCCGGTTTTGGACAGAATTTCGTCCGCGGTGGCTTGGGCGGCTTCGAGATTGAGATCTGCGCAGACGATCTGGGCGCCTTCGCGGACGAGTCGCAAAGCGGTCTCGCGTCCGATGCCGCTGCCCGCGCCGATGACGATGACTGCGCGTCCGGCCAACTCTTTTTCCGGCGGCATACGGCGCAACTTGGCTTCCTCCAGCGCCCAATACTCGATGTCGAAAGCTTCTTGGGCGGGCAAGGAAGTGTATCCGCCGAGCGCTTCGGCCCCGCGCATCACTTCCACCGCGCAATTGTAGAACTCGGCAGTGACACGCGATTCAGATTTGTCTTTGCCGAAAGCCACCATGCCCAATCCGGGAACGAGCACGACGGTCGGATTCGGGTCGCGCATGGCGGGCGAGCCCGGCTGCTTGCAGGCCTCGTAATACTTGGCGTAATCGGCCCGGTAAGCTTCGAGGCCGGCGGCGAGTTTCTTTTTCAGTTCCCCGGCGAAAGCCTCGAGCTGTTTTTCATCCGCGGTGGACGGCACCGAGGCGAGCGGGATGTAGAGCGGCTTGATTTTGGTGCGCAGGAAGTGGTCCGGGCAACTCGTGCCGAGTTCGGCCAGGCGGGGGGCGTCCTTCGAATTGACGAAGCGCAGCATTTTCTCGTCGTCCTGCACGGTGGCGATGAAACGGCGCGAACGGCTGACCTGTCCGCGCAGCCATGGCAGAACGCGGCACCAAACTTGGGCGCGTGCTGCCTCCGGCAGCGAGCCATGAAGTGCGCCGCCGAAGATCTGTTCCTCCCCGCCGCGGGCTGCGATGCGTTCTTCGATCGCGGTGGCCGCGCGGTCGATCAGTTCGAGCGAACGATCGTAGCATTCGCGTCCGGTTTTTCCCCAGTTGATCAGGCCATGCTGGCCCATAATAAAGCCGATGGCTTTCGGGTTCTCCGCGCAGGCTTTCTGCATGGCCAGACCGAGTTCGAAACCCGGGCGCATCCATGGAATGTGGGCGAGATCATGGCCGAAGATTTCCTTGGTCATCTCCTCGCTTTTGGCGCTGGCCGCCAGGGCTATAACAGAGTTCGGATGCGTGTGGTCGACGTGCGGGTGGGGGATGAAGCTGTGCAGCGGCGTGTCGATGGAGGAAGCGCGGGGATTGAGGTTGAAGGTGCAATGCGCATACATCGCAACCATGTCGTCCTCGGCGGGCGACTTGAGACCTTTGTCGGCGCGCGATGTGTAGACCTTCTGCAGGCCGATTAGCTTGTCTTGATAGAGTGAAGAAAAGTTTTCGCGTTTCGAGGTGCGGAGGTCCCCTCCGGAGCCTTTGACCCAAAGAACCTCGGTCATCTCGCCGGTCACCGGATCTTTTTCCCTGATTTTCGACGAGGTGTTTCCCCCGCCCGTGTTGGTGATGCGTTGGTCGCGACCGAGGGCATTTGAACGGTAAACGAGTTCGTCCAGGCCCGAGAGGTGTTTCGCCTCACTGTCGTCCCAGTATTTTGTTACGTGTTGCAGCTTTGAGGAGGATGTCATTAAATGTGGGCAAATCTTGGCATTTCTGTGAATGAAGCAAGAAAAAACTTTTGAACTTGCCATTTTCCGGCCCGAAACAGACATTTTCCGACATCAGCTATGCTTGCCATTGACCGTCACCGTTGGCTCATCGAGGAACTGGGTTCACGGGGCAGCCTGCGCACCGCCGAGGTGGCGCGGGAGGCGGGGGTGGCGGAGGAGACGATCCGGCGTGATTTCGAGAAATTGGAGGCGGAGGGGGTTTTGCAGCGCACCCACGGCGGGGCGATCCGGCTGGAGTCCGACCGCCGCGAATTTTCCTCCGGCGAGCGCGCCCTGCAGCACGCCGCGCAAAAACGGCTCATCGCGCGCGCCGCGGCGAAGCATCTCCGCCCCGGGCAAACCGTTTACTTCGATGCCAGCACGACCGTGTTGGAACTGGTCCGTGCCATGCCCGAGATCGCGCTGACTGTGGTGACCAACAGCATCGAAAACGCGTTGGCCCTGGCCGAAAAGCGTGATGTGTCCTGCGTCCTCCTCGGCGGCAGCATGCACCCGAGTTCCTTTTCTTGCACCGGTTGGGCCGCGGAAAAATCGCTGGAGATTTACCATCTCGACGCCGCTTTTCTTTCCTGCCGGGGCATCGATTCCGAACGCGGCTTCAGCGACGCGAGCGAAGGACAGGCCCGCTTGAAACACGCCGTGGTCGAGCGGGCGGCCGAAGTTTTTCTTTTGGCCGACGTTTCAAAATGCGGGGTTACCTCGAGTTATTTTTTCGGCGAAGGCGCGGATGTCGACCTCTGGATTGCCGATGAGCATCCGCCCGAGCACATCGCAGCGTCGCTCACCGGACAGGGTGTGCGCATCGAGGCGGCGAACGGAGCATCGTGATGACAAAAAAAGTTTACCTCGCCGTCGATCTCGGGGCCGACAGCGGACGCGTCATGGCCGGGGTCTTCGACGGACGCAAGATCGCGCTCGAGGAGATGGCCCGTTTCAAAACCGGGGGTCTGCTTTTGCCCGATGGAT
>JBBECM010000075.1:0-19773 GCA_040881855.1 Chthoniobacterales bacterium
CCGCCACATCATCGACACCCGCGAAGCCGGACACCGCATGCTCTTCCGCGTCGACCCATCGCAAATCCTGCTCTTCGACCCGGTGACCGACGCGCGGATCGACTGACCATGTCCTTGCTCCGCACCCGCGAAGACATCGAACAGCACGAGAGGCAAACTCTCGCGCCTTTCGCCCAACGATCCGGCGCAACCCGCGGGCGCCTCCATCCGCAGGCCGCCCACCGCTGGCGCACCGAATACCAAAGGGACGTGGCCCGCATCATCCATTCCGCCGCCTTCCGCCGGCTGGAATACAAAACCCAGGTCTTCCTCAACGGCACCGGCGACCATTACCGCACGCGCCTCACCCATACCATGGAAGTCGCGTCGATCAGCCGCACGCTGGCCCGCGCCCTCGGATTGAACGAAGACCTGGCCGAGGCCGTCGCCCTCGCCCACGACCTCGGCCACTCGCCTTTCGGCCATTCCGGCGAAGAAACCCTCGACCGCCTGCTCAAGGACCACGGCGGTTTCGACCACAACGACCAGAGCCTGCGCGTCGTCACTCTGATCGAAAGCCCCTACGGGGATTTCGACGGACTCAACCTCGCCTGCGAAGTCCTCGAGGGCGTGCAAAAACACGCCACCGCCCGCACCGCGCCCGGTCTGGGCGACTACGCCTGCGCCTGCCTCGAGGGACAAATCGCCGACTTGGCCGACGAGATCGCTTATTACTCCCATGACCTGCAGGACGGATTGGAAGCCGGACTGATCCAACCCGCGCAACTCGCCGGCGTCGCGGTCTGCGCCGACATCTCGCGCACCAACGGGCTCGATCTCGCCGGCACCGATGCCAAGACCGCCCGCTTCAGTCTCGCCCGGTTGCTTTCCAATCATCTCATCCACGACGTCCTCGAAGCCAGCGCCGCCCGCATTGCCGCCGCCGGCGTGCAAAGCGCGGACGACGTCCGCCGCCAGGCAAAACTCCTCATCGGCTACAGCGACCGCACCGCGTCGGAGACCAAAGCACTCCGCTCGTTCCTCTACGCGAATCTCTATTTCCATCCCATAGTCAGCTCGGCCAACCAGCGGGCCTGCCATATGATGGCCGACGTCTTCAACGCCTACGTTGCCGACCCGAGCCAGATCGGACGCGAAGCCACCC
The DNA here is from genome assembly GCA_040881855.1 of Chthoniobacterales bacterium. Classification (GTDB taxonomy): domain Bacteria; phylum Verrucomicrobiota; class Verrucomicrobiia; order Chthoniobacterales; family JACTMZ01; genus JACTMZ01. The sequence continues at coordinate 1,145 of JBBECM010000075.1, forward strand.
GCCGCGTGCCGAACTGCGGACTCTACCGCGCGGCCGGTGATTACATCGCGGGAATGACCGACCGTTACCTCCTGCGCGAACATGACCGCCTCTTCCCTCGTGCCTGACCCCGGCGGTCTTTGGCCCGCGCGCCCCACGGCCCTCCCCCGCTTGTGGCAGGTCCTGCGCATTGTCATCCTGGTCTGGCTCGGACTCCTCGCTTTCCTCGCCCTCTCCCAACGCTCGATGATGTATTTCCCGTCCAAGAACGACCCCGCGGCCCTCGCCCGCGAGGCCTCCGCACAGGGCTTCGAACCTTGGACAACTCCCGGCGGCGAGACCATCGGCTACCGCAGTCTTCCCGCACCCGGTGACTCGCGCCGGCCCGCCGCGGTCCTCATCACGCATGGCAATGCCGGCTATGCCATGCACCGTGCCGACTTCGCCACCATCCTCCGCGCCGCCGCGCCGGGCCGCGCCCTTTCCGTCTACATCGTCGAATACCCCGGCTACGGGGCGCGTTCCGGCCGTCCGTCGCAAGCCGACTTCCTCGCGGCCGCGGATGAAGCCCTCGGGCAAATTCCCGCCGGACTCCCGGTCATTCTCCTCGGCGAATCGATCGGCACCGGCGTCGCCTCGGCCACAGCCGCCGCGCATCCCGACCGCATCGCCGGCCTCCTGCTCCTCACGCCCTTCGACCGCCTGGCCAATGTCGCCCAACACCATTACCCGCTCCTCCCCGTGCGCTGGATCATGCGCGACCAATACCCGTCCGTGGAATGGCTGAAAAAATACCGGGGCCCCGTGGCCATCATTCTCGCCGCCAAAGACTCCGTTGTGCCCGCCAAATTCGGCGAAAAACTCTACGAAACCTACTCCGGGCCCAAACTTCTCCTGATCGCTGACCAAGCCGACCACAACGACCTCCTGCACGTGCTTGGCCAAGACGTCTGGCGCGAAGCGGTGGATTTTCTACTGGACCGCAACAGCCCAACCTGACGGTGAACCCCCGATATCCCAGCGCACTCGTCATCGCAAAATATTTTGCACTTTTACACTCAGCCTCACGGATGCGGCGCCTCTTTTTCCGGTCCGAATCCTTTTCCTTACTCATCGCATCAATGTGAATCCGACTGTTTGTGGCTGACGAAGACTCGGCATTGTTGGACCACGTTCGCCTCATTCAGGCCGAAATGCGTGGGATCGGCCGGAAGATGTTGGTCGTTGCAGTAGATTTTCCGGAAGCCATCCTCTTTTGCCCGCGCGAGGTGAAGAGCACCGATGGCGCGAAGAAACGCGTTCGCAGGCAGCGAGGCAGACCGCCAGAATACATGGTCAAGAAACTGTTCATACATGGCCAGCCGACTCGCATCCCCCGCGGATGCCCGTCCACCCGTGGCCATTCTCATCTTTCACGGCAATGCCTGCTTGGCCATGCACCGCGCCGACTACGCCTCGCTCCAACCCGCCCACCCTAACCTACTGGATTGGGCAAAATCCCGCTTTTCACAGCAACCAGAAATCGTGGAACGGCTGACAATCTCTGGGTTGTCGAACGTCCCACCGCAAAGGAAGGGGGCCTGACACCACGAAGCAGGTCTCGCTTAGATTGGCGCTGCGAAACACCCCCGAAAACCGCACCTTCCGGAGACAAAAATGCGGCCATCGTTTCCGGGGCCGCATCTGTAAAGCGAGGAAAAGAAACTTCCTTGGGCAATCAACTTCGCGCTGCCCGGCGACGCCGCAAGAGCGCAAGCGCACCAAAACCTAGCGCACCAAGACCTACCAGTGCGGCAGTTGATGGCTCGGGAACTCCGGCGACATCAGCGAAGCTGGTTCCGAAACGAACTTCGTCGAGAATCGGAAGAGCGCCGCCAATTGCGTTGTAGCCAAAGCCGGTGATGTTTCCCAAACTGACGCTAGAATAAACCAAATTAGCCGCACCGAGCGAAGCAGATGCGACAGCTGCCACCGCCGGGTTGATCCAGAGATTAACGCCAGGCGAACCAACTGTCGTTTCCAAGACCAGATAATTCAGGGCAGTATTGCTGATCGGGCCGAACGAAGTGAAAGCTGTTGCGTTTGCCCACATGTTGCCACTGTCAATCGTTCCCACACCAAAAAGCGTTTCGGTCTGAGTGAAACCTCCACCATATCCAACGAACAGACTTCCGGTGCTGCCGGAAAGGATGAATCCCACAGTATCGCCGCCGGAATTTCCGGTTCCCTGCAGGAGAAAGGACAGATAAGTAGTGCCGGTGGTGACAGGAGCAGCCAAGGATTCCAAAGCCCGTGTTGCGCCACTAGCTTTGACCGAGTTGGCGGTAGTGGGAAGTCCGGCCAGATCAAGACCTGGGGTGGTGGTCAAACCTCCCTGTCCGATGTTCCAAGTTCCGGAAAAGTTCGTGCCTGTAGCCGTTGCGCCATTGGCGATGCCACTGTTATAGGCGAATGGCTCATACGCGATGATCGAGGCGCAGAGCGGGGCTGCTTGCAAGAGCGAGAGGGCCACAACGCAGGTGAATTTGGATTTCATAGTTCTGTATATTTTCTAGTTCTGTATTTTATCGATTTGGGGGAAGAACTGGTGGTTGTTCGTTACGGGTGATGAAAAGAGGATTCAGACTCAATTAACGATCCCCTGATACTTTGGATCAGTCTAAACGGTCAAACTTTATTTTGTGCAAATTTTTGAGTGGGTTGGCCGCCGCACAAGTAAGCAAAACCAGGCTGTTTGCCATATTGCTCAGCGCGGTATCGATGTGACCTGGCCCCGGTTTTTGGGCCGGGTTTTACGAGAGATTCGGTTGGTTATTGGGGTTACTTTTGCTGTTTGGCGCAGCGGAGGCCGCAGGCCGGAGCGGAGCCAAACAGCTGGCCGCAAACTTTGCCGGGGACTTGTAACCCCAAGTGGGAATGCGGATGGATGTGGTTGCATTTGCGGCGGTGATCCTTGGCCGGCAACTCCCTCCCGCCTCTCTGCGCCCTTTGCGTCCTCTGCGGTTCTATCTCCGTCTTTTGATCCCGAACGAATACCCGCTCCGGTGCCTTCCCCCGCCCGCCGCGCGCGCCTTCACGTGCGTCGCGCTCGGATCAAGCAACGTGGTGTATTTGTAATCGAACCCCTCCATCTTGAGCCGCGGAATCTTCATCCCGATGAATCGCTCGATCGATTCAATCATGGCCAAGTCCTCCGCCGTGACCAAAGTGAAGGCATCGCCCACCGCCTGCGCCCGCCCGGTGCGGCCAATGCGGTGCACGTAGTCCTCCGGATGTCCCGGGATGTCGTAATTGATGACGTGCGAAACCCCCGCGATATCCAGACCGCGCGCCGCAATATCCGTGGCAACCAGCACTTCGTAGCGCCCGTTCTTGAATCCCTCGAGCGCCTCCTCGCGCTCGCGCTGGGTACGGTTCGAGTGAAGCGCGACGACCGAATGATTTTCCTTCTTCAGCTGACGTGCAATGCGGTCCGCCCCGTCCTTCGTCCGGCAGAAAACCAGCACGCAATCGAAATTCGTTTTGGCCATGAGGGCCGAGAGCAAATCGTATTTCTGGTCCATGGCCACCGGATAGAAGGCATGCGTCACTGTCTCGGCCGGCGACATGCGCAGGCCGATCTCGATCTTTTCCGGATCATTGACCGCGAACTTGGCCAGCGATTCGATTTCCCCCGGCATGGTTGCCGAGAAAAACAAGGTCTGCCGCTTTTTCGGCAGCTTCTGGATAACGCGGCGCACTTGCGGCAAAAAGCCCATGTCGAGCATGCGATCGACTTCGTCCAACACGAGAAATTCCAACCCACCCAGCGGCACCTCGTTTTGCTCCATGAAATCGAGCAAACGCCCCGGTGTGGCCACGATGATGTCCGTCCCGCGCTGCAATTCCTCCCGCTGCTTGCCATAGCCCACGCCGCCGTAGAGCAGGGTACAGGTCAGATCACTGAAACGTCCGTAATCGCGGAAGGCCGTCTCCACCTGCATGGCCAGTTCGCGGGTCGGCTCGAGCACGAGACAGCGAGGCGACTTCTGGTGCGAGCCCAACTTGCTCAAAATCGGCAACCCGAAGGCCGCCGTCTTGCCCGTGCCCGTCTGGGCCGAACCCATCAGATCTTTGCCCGACAAAATAACCGGAATGGCCCGCAACTGGATCGGCGTGGGATCGACAAAGCCCATCGACTGAACCCCGTGCACCACCGCATCCGACAACCCCAACTCGTTAAATCCCATAATTCAAGATCCGCCATCATCCCCCATCCCGCCGCCCCAGCAAAGAACAAACTCCAGACCTCGCCAATAGCCGTGTCCGCCGGTCCTATGCAAACGGGTCGGCCAACTTCTCTCCGCAATGGGAAAAATCAACCGTATTGCGCGTTGCCACCACGAGCCCGTGCTGCAAAGCCGAAGCCGCGATGAGACTGTCTTTGATCGGCATGCACCGCCCGCCGCGCCGCAGTTTGGCCAGCAGTGCAGCCCAAACACGGGCCGTCTCCTTGTCCATCTCCAAGACCGGGACCATGGCTGCGACCTCCGCGAACCAAGCCTCCAACTTCGGCCGGCGCCGACCGGAGGGCAAAAGCAGGATAGCGAATTCCATCTCGCCGAGAACGACCGTATTAACCGCGACCTCGTGCTCGTGGCTTCGCAGCCAGCCCACCGCGCGGGCCGACGGGCCGGGCTTGGTCGCCCCGCTCAGCAGGTTGGCATCAGCGAGAAATTTCACAACGAATCGGTGGATTCCGAAGACACCCGCTGGAACCAGTCCCGCTCCGGACAACCCTGCAAAAGGTCGACCAACCCGCGTGCCGGGCGACCGGGCGTCTTCTTGAGCGAATACCACCCAGCCTCGACCCGCTCGAACTCGTCGCCAACGCGCAGGGAATCCTCCCTTCGCAGCGGCGCCGGCAAAACGATCTGCCCTTTACTGGAAAGCGAGGTCACCATAAAGGTAAGAGACTGTCATACTTTTGACCGGCAAGTCTTTGCCCCCGTCCCCGCATCAGCCTTCGGCTTTCGCCTTCTTCACCACCCTCACGCCCTCCACCCGCATTCCCTTGTCCACCGCCTTGCACATGTCGTAGAGCGCAAGCGCCGCCACCGTCGCCCCGGTCAACGCTTCCATTTCCACTCCCGTCCGTGCCTGGGTACGGACCGTGCAGAACACCTTCACGCCGCGCGGCTTGATCGCGAAGTCCACCCCGACCGCATCGAGGGGCAAAACATGGCATAAGGGAATGAGCGCCGCGGTTTGCTTGGCCGCTTGGATTCCCGCCACACGTGCCACAGCCAATACATCGCCCTTGGGCAGCGCATCTTTCTTGAGCAGACGGATCGTCGCCGCCGAACAAACCAGCATCCCCTCGGCCGCCGCTTCGCGTGTCACGACGGGCTTGGCTCCCACATCGACCATGCGGGCTTCACCCTTTTTGTTCACGTGCGACAGCTTTTTCACGTGACGCGAATAAACTCTGCTTTGCCTCCCGCGGCGAGCCCGGAGACGGGAACGCGGACCAAAGCGTTGACCGTAGCCAACGCGGTCAAATCCCCGGAACTACTCCAAGGCAGCGGTCGGAGCCCCGCGGATTCCTCCACAGCTGGCCACCATGTCTCCCGCGGATTTCCGGACACCTCGGCCGAAACCTGCCCCTCAAGAATTGCCGGTGCGCAAGCATTCCCTCGCATCGCCGCCAACGCGACATCGACAAAAACATGGAGGCAAACAAAGTGCGACAACGGATTGCCCGGCAGCCCGAAGGCCCATTCCTCACCGCGCCGTCCGACGATGAGCGGTTTCCCGGGACGCACCGCGACCTTCGTGACCAATATTTCGAACCCCGCCGCATCGAGGACCTCCGCCGTGCAGTCATGCCGTCCGACACTCGCGCCGCCCGAGACCAAGAGCAGATCCCGCCGCCCCTCGATGGCATGACGCAAAGCGTCGGCGTCCTCGCCGACCCGCCTTTGCCGGACACGCAGTCCCTTCGTCCGTGCCCAGGCCGCGACGAGCGGCGAATTGCTGTCGCGGATTTGGCCCGGACCCGGTCGTTCCTCGGCCGCGACAAGTTCGTTTCCGGTGGCCACATGGAGGATATCGAGTGGTCTCGTGACCTGCGGACGGACATGACCCACACTGGCGAGCAGAGCCATGGCGCCGGGACCGATTTCCGTGCCCGCCGCGAGCAGCACATCACCGGCCCTCGCGTCCTCCCCGCGGCGACGAACATGATTCCTTCCACGTCGAGAGAACCGCACCACGCCCTCCGACTCCTCGGCATCTTCGAGCATGATCACCTCACCGCCCGCAGGCACGGCGGCGCCGGTGGCCATGCGCAGTGCTTGGCCGGTGGCCAGTTCGTGCTTCCGGCCATCGCCCGCCCGGATTTCGCCGACGATGCGGAAGCTCTCCGCGGAATCATCCTCACGGACCACAAGCCCGTCCACCGCCGAGCGGTCAAAAGCCGGTTGGTCCTCCGGCGCCTTCACGTCCTCCCGCAAAAGACCTCCCAGCGCGTCGGCCAAGTCCGTCTCGACGGCCTCGCGGGCCGAAACCTCCCGGCGGAGCAAATCCCGAACCTCATCGACCGTTCTCATGGCGACGCCTTTTTCCAGATCGGGACATCCCGTTTCAGACGATCCATGAATTCCGTCAGCATGCCGAGGGCCTCCGCGCGATGCTTCGCTTCAATCCGCACCAGAATCGAAGCTTCGCCGACCGGAACACGTCCCATGCGGTGCCTGATCTCAACCGCGTGGCATGGATAACGCGCGGACAATTCCCGCACAATCCGTTCCATCTCGGAACGCGCCATCGCTTCATAGGCCTCGTAATCCAGCGCGGCAATCGCCCTGTCCCCCTCATCGCCGCGAACAACGCCGGCGAACTCGATCACCGCACCGCTGGCGCCGTCCGCACCGGACACCCCACGTGACTCCAGCGGCTCCCTCGTGATTTCCACGTGAATTTTCATCCTCCCGAAACCGGTGGAATCAGCGCCACTTCGTCTCCCGAGACGAAGATTTCCGCGGACCCGGCGTATCTGCCGTTGCGCGCAAGCCGGACCTGTGACCGATACACTGCCAACTCCGGCCAAACGGTGACCAACAAGTTCCACAGCGAAGAAGCGTCGAGCCCATCGGCGTCGATTTCCGCCTGGTCAAGGCCGGTGACTTCCCGCAGTTGTGCGAAAAAGAGAATTTTCACGCACCCGGATCATGACGTCCATCCGTTCGCACCGCAACTCGTCGCATTGCACCGGCGGGGGGAATGCGGAACAATGCAGGCTCCGCGTTTCACCATCGCATGTCCGCCCTGCACCGTTCCGTTTCCCTCGACCCGAGGGATGCCTCATTTGTTCAAGACCCCTATCCGTTCTATACGAAATGGCGCACCGGATGTCCTGTTTTCCACTGGAAGCAGCTCGGCCATTGGTGCTTTGCCGCTTATGACGACGTCAGCGCCCTTCTCCGCGACCGCCGCTTCGGACGCCAGATCCTCCACCTTGCCACCCGCGAGGAACTGGGATGGCCGGAGGTTCCGGAGCATCTCGTTCCATTTTACCGGTTCGAAGAACACTCGCTGCTCGAAGTCGAACCGCCCGTCCACACCCGGCTGCGCGGATTCATCAATCCGTCCTTCCTCCCCCGCCAAATCGAGCGTCTCCGCCCCGAGATTGAAAACCTCGCCCACCAGCTGATCGACCAGTTCGCCTCGAGGAACTCCACCGACCTCATCACATCCTTCGCCGAGCCCGTTCCCGTCATGGTCATCGCCAGCTTCCTCGGTGTCCCCACCAACATGGCGCCGCAAATTCTCTCGTGGTCCCATGACATGGTCGCCATGTATCAGGCCCGCCGCGACCGCGCCGTCGAAGACCGTGCCGTTACCGCAACCATCGCTTTCAGCACCTACATGCGCGGACTCCTCGCCCAACGCCACGCCGAACCCGGCGGGGATTTCCTTTCGCAACTTCTCACCGCGCGCGACAACGACGGCACCACCCTGACCGAAGACGAACTCGTGACAACAGCGATCCTGCTCCTCAACGCCGGGCACGAAGCGACCGTCCATTCGCTCGGCAACGGCGTGCAGGCTCTTCTGCGGCATGGCAAGACCTCGGATTTTTTGGCCGACCCGGCCCGTTGCAGCGAGGAGATGCTCCGCTTCGACACCCCTCTCCACATGTTCAAGCGCTACGCCCTGCAGGACCTCGAATATCGTGGCCTGCCTTTGCGCAAGGGCGACCAAATCGGCCTGCTCCTCGCCTCGGCCAATCGCGATGAGCAAAAATTCCCATCCGCCCCCGATTTTCTCCCCGCGCGCCAGCCCAACCCGCACGTCAGCTTTGGCGCCGGCCTCCACTTCTGCCTTGGCGCCCCCCTGGCCCGCCTCGAAATGCAAACCGCCCTCCGCGTCCTCTTCGAGCGCCTCCCCCATCTGCGCTTGGACTCCCCGGCCCGCTATCGTGACACCTGGCACTTCCATGCCTTGGAGTCCCTCCCGGTCCGTTGGCCATAGTGCCGCGTGATCGGGCCGGCTGGCCCAACCGGCCGCGACACCTGACCCAAACTCAAGCCTCGCCCTGCCGCTTCGGCCACTCCGCCGCCAGATTGAGCCCCATCACCCTGACCCCGTCGAGTTGCGCAACGCCCTATCTGCGTCTATAGCTTTGGGGTGTCCGCCCTTGCCTGCCGTTTGCGCAACCCTTTCAGCTGGATGGTTTTGGTTCTGAGTGGTGGGCTGACCGGGCAGGCCGACACGGAGCTCAATGTGCCCGGGCACCGTCTGGTGTGGAATGACGAGTTTGAAGCGCCTTCGGTGGACCTCAGCAAGTGGGACGTCGCCGTCGGAGTCAACGCTTGGTATCAGCGGGCCAGCGATGGGCGTTATGTTGAACCGCAATGGTTCAATGAGCCCTTCGCCCCATGGACTCGAGCGGGGACCATCAATGGGGAGCGCCAATACTACTCGCCAAACAATGTAAAGGTGAACGGCGGCGTGCTCCAGATCCAAGCGAGGCGCGAGGCTGTGGTTAATCCCGTGGGCATCTACGATCCGCAGTTCCACCGCTACACCTCGGGAAAGCTGAACACCGCGGACGAGTTCCAATTCCGCTTCGGCATAGTCCGGTGGCGGGCCCAGTTGCCGGCAGGTCAAGGCATGTGGCCAGCCCTCTGGATGCTCAATGCCCCGGACCCTTGGTATTGGGACGATGAAATCGACGTGATGGAGGCCCGTGGCTCACTCCCGAACATCACGACCAGTGCCCACCACTTCAAAATAGGCGTCGACCGCGTCAACCAATACAACAGCGACGAGCTCAATACCGGTCTCAACCTCCAGGCCGGCTTCCACGAATACGGACTGGAATGGACGACCGGTCGCATCCAGACGCACTGCAATGAGCAAGTTGTTTTCACGGATACCGTGAAGGTTCCCCAAGGGCCGATGTTTCTCATCATGAACGCCGCCGTCGGCGGCCTTTTTGACGGCGTTCCGGCCAACGACGCGATCTTTCCCAGCAACTTTCTCATCGACTGGGTGCGGGTCTGGCAACCCTCCCCTTGGCCCAGCGACTTGGCCGACGGCGACTTTGAGACCTACCAAGGAGCACACTGGGCCAACTGGAATACGCTCGACGATGGCAACTTGAGCACGGTGACCAACGGTGCGCTGCACGGGCGTTCCTCGGTGCGCATTGGTCGCTTGAATACGATGATCTCGGGAGAAACCATCGCATCAAATCTGCTCACTGATGGCAGTGCCGGCGGCTGGAGCGGTTGGCTCAACCAGCTCGATGCCAATGGCCGGGAAACTTCCGGTGGTGGGATCAGCCCCGCCAGCATACCGGCCACGGCGGTAGGCGACACGGTCACGCTCGCCGTGCACCAGACCGCCCCCTCCCCGGGTGCCAACGCCGTCGTCTACCGTCAGCTCAGCGGAGCTACGGTGCGCGGGCTCAACCTGACCTACACCGGCACGATCAAGATCGACGAAGCCTTTCCCGTCGGAACGGAAGCTCTCGCCTTTATCCGTATCTTTCGGGGGGACTATAGTTTTTATGATGTGGCCACCTCGGTGAAGACCGCGGGGACATTCACCATCCAAGCCGCCATTCCCCTGACTAATGTTGCTTTTGTTCAAGTGGGCCTCGAGACCAGCGGCCCGACGGGTTCCGCCGGGCGCCTCGTCGCCACGGCCTTGAGACTCCTGGATGATGCGTCCGCTCCGCCCGTAGCCACCACCACCCGCACAGGCTTCACCCAGACGGTGGCCGCCCGCCCCGGAGCCATCGTCCGCTATGGACTGCTGGCCGCCAATTCCGCCGCCGATCCGATCGGAGCAGGGGCCGAAGGCCGCATGCGGCTCGAGTTTCTCAACGGCGCGAGCGTCCCAATCTCCGAGGTGATCACCCCCCTCGTCGATGCAGCGAGCCCGCACCGGGCATTCGCGTGGTCGCTGGAAAGCGTGACGCCCGCCTCGGCCGCGTGGGTGAGGCTCTCGATCGAACGTTTCACCTCCGACCCGGAAACCGACACCTCGGGCAGCATGATTGCCGACGCTGTTTTCCTCCAGGTGCCAGGCCACAGCGCCCTGCCCCTCTTCACTGGTCAACCGGCCCGCCGGCTTGTGGTCAGGGACGGCGATCCTCTCGTTCTCGATATCACCGTCAATTCGACCAGCCCCTTGACTTACCAGTGGTATCACGAAGGCGAAAGGACCGTCACGACGGCTGATGCGACCTTGGTCGCGACGCCATCCCTTGCCGGCACCCATTTCGTGGTCGCCCGCAACGCCGCCGGACCCGTGATTGGCGCCGTCACTGCGCTCACCGTGCTCGATGCGGGGCCCGACACCGACGGCGATGGAATCAGCGACACGGATGAAACAACGGTTTACGGCACGAATCCCCTCCTCGCCGATTCTGACGGCGATGGTTTGTCCGACTACCACGAACTCTTCGCCACGCAGACCAATCCGCTCAGTCCCGCCAGCGCCTTCCGAGTCACCGCGGTGGCGATGGTCGCCGGGCAGTTGGAGCTTACTTTCGAGTCAGTCCCCGGCCTCGAATATCAACTCGAAGCGAGTTCGGACCTCGCTGACTGGGCACCCGCAGGCCCGGCTTTTGTCGCCACGGAAAAGACCACCACCCATCGTGATCCGCTGCCGTTCTCCGCTGCGACACCGAGATTCTTGCGGGTTACGGTGAATCCCTGACCCGCCTCCCGTCGGCGTTTTTACTCGGCCTTGGGTTTGAGGTGCGGGAACAAAATGACCTCGCGGATCGAGTCCGCCCCGGTCAGCAACATGATCAAACGGTCGATGCCCATGCCCATCCCTCCAGCCGGCGGCATGCCGTATTCGAGGGCCTGCAAGAATTCCTCGTCGATCTTGTGCTGCTCGCCGCCGCTTTGCTCGACCAACCGCTCGCGCTGCACCACCGGGTCGTTCAATTCCGAATAACCCGGCGCGATTTCTTGTCCGTTCATGACCAGCTCGAACACATCGAGCACGGCCGGATCCTCCGGATTGGTCTTGGCCAGCGGGATCAATTCTTTCGGACAATGGGTGACAAAGCACGGGTCGATCGTCTTTTCTTCGACCAGCTTCTCGAAGACATGCTGCGTGACTTCGTAGTCCTCGAGGCAATGGGAAATATCGAGTCCCAACTCGGTCGCACGATTGCGGCGGCCGGACACGTCACGGGCAAACCAACCCGGCTCGGCTTCCTCGACCAGGTCCCGGTAGCGCGCCCGGTGCCAGGGGCGCGAAAGATTGATCACACGGGTGACATGGCCCTCCGCGTCCCGGTGCTCGATCTTCAGCCCGCCGCAGACCCGCTCGGCCACGCGGCAAACGAGATCTTCGACCAGTTGCGCCATCATCTCGAAATCCGCGTAAGCCCAGTAAGCCTCGAGCATGGTGAATTCCGGGTTGTGCCGCCTGGAAACCCCTTCGTTGCGGAAATTGCGGTTCAGTTCGAACACCTTGGTGAACCCGCCGACCAGCAGGCGCTTCAAATACAATTCCGGCGCGATGCGCAGGAAAAGGTCGAGACCGAGCGCGTTGTGGTGCGTCTCGAACGGCGTGGCCGCCGCCCCGCCCGCCACGGCTTGCATCATCGGTGTCTCGACCTCGAGAAATCCGCGCTCCTCGAAAAACGAGCGGATCTCGCGGATGATGGCAAAACGCTTGGCGAAGACGGCCCGCACGTGCTCGTTGGAAATAAGATCGAGATAGCGCTGGCGGTGCCGCGCCTCGATATCCTGCAGGCCGTGCCATTTTTCGGGCAAGGGATGCAAGGACTTGGCCAGAAGCACGAATTTCTCCGCCTTGATCGAGGGCTCGCCGGTTTTCGTGGTGAAGCACTCGCCCTCGACCCCGACGAAATCGCCGATATCGAGCAGCTCATACATTTTGACCCCCTCCTCGCCGAGGGCCTTGTCCTGCAAATAAACCTGCAGGCGTCCGCTGTGGTCGCTGATGTCGAGGAAATGGCTCTTGCCCATGTCGCGACGCGCCGTGACCCGCCCGGCCGCCGCCACTTTCTTGCCTTCGGCGAAGGATGCGCGCACTTCGCCGACATCGCCGGTGACGGGAAAGGCCGCGCCGTAAGGCCGCAGGCCCGCGGCAGCCAGCTCGGCACGCTTGGCCAAGCGGACGGCGGTCAAAGTGTTGGGTTCGCTCATGGAGTCGCACAGAATGCGGAGAGCACCCCGCCCGCGCCAGACGAAATTACCAAGCGACGGTCGCCGCCGATCCGTCGCGATCGAGGAAGTGCCCCGCATCCTGCGGGGAAATCCGCTCGATGGTCCGGCCGAGGCTGCGGGCCGATTCTTCCACGGTCAACGGCGCCCGCGGGCCGCCCATTTCGGTTTGCACCCAGCCCGGAGTGACCGCGACCACCGTGATCCCGCGCGGACGCAACTCCGCAGCCATGGCCCGCGTGAGCATGTTCAACGCCGCCTTGGACGCGCTGTAGCAGTAGTGGCGTGCATCCTCCTTCCGCGAAACAGACCCGGCCAGTGAACTGATGTTGATCACACGAGGGTGCGCGGCGGCTCCGAGTAGCGGCAAAAAGGCCCGCGTGACCCGAGCCACGCCGACCACGTTGACCGAAAACGCCTCCTCGAAAAGGTCCAACGGCAAATCCTCCAGCGGTTCATTTCCCTCCTCGGGAAAGACACCCGCATTGTTGACCAGCGCATCCAAGGCCCGGACTTTGCCCGCGGCTTCCTCCGCCGCGCCGCACACACTTTCATCGCTGCGCACATCCAAGGCCACGATGTCGATCGTCCCCGGCTTGGCTTGGCCCGCCGCCGCTTGCAAGCCGCGCGCCTCCGAAGGGTGGCGCGCCCCCGCCAGGACATGCCAGCCGCGCGAGGCCAACTCCCGGACCAAAGCCAAACCGATCCCCCGGCTCGCGCCGGTCACCATGACACTCCCCATATTCATTGCCGATAGACTGGCAGCAACGGCGCCCGCGGGCCAGCCGCCCGAGCCGAGGCTGGCCTCGAGAGGGCCCGCGCGTTATACGCAGGGTCAGTGAAGGCCCTTGGCATGCATCCCTTCCGCTTGTCCCGGGCCGAACTTCTCATCTTCGGCTCGGCAGCCGCTCTGCTCGTTGCCACTTTGCTCCTCTCACTTTTCTGGGCCCAGCGGTATTTTCTCGAAACGGGACGCCGATCGGACCTCGACCGGGCGGAACGCTACATCCGGCTCTGCCGTGACAAGCTCGAGGCGGAATCCCGGGCCGCTCCTGCTGAAGAAAGCCTGCGCCAGCTGCGCGAAATCGGGCTTTTTCTCGACGTCTTCCCCCCCGAAACCACCATCCCTTCGCCCAATCCCCGCTACCTTCCAGGACAGCAATCGGTCGAGGCATGGGACCGGGTCCGCGGTCCCGACGGTCGCACGCTCTCGGTCATCCGGATCGGCCGTTATGACAGCACCTCGCGTCTGACCCTACGCGCCGTGCGCGCCTACACCCTGGCCGGTGCGGTCGGCGGCCTCCTCTTGCTCGGCTTTGTCTGGCTCGCCCTGCGGCGCACCTACATCCGCGGCATCTCGCGGCTGACCGAAGAGATGGCCTCGGGCACACCCGGACCCGCGTCCGGCGACGAAACCGCGGACCCGCTGCACGGACTGCGCACCGCACTGCGGCAAACCTTCGCCGCGCGCGACAGCGAAGCCGTCCGCCGCCAGCGCCTGCTCGACGGGCACGAGGAAGCCGCCTGCACCGGAACCACCGACGGGACCCTGCTCGAGGTCAATGCCGCCTACTGCCGGATTTTCCGGAGATCCCGCGACGAACTCATCGGCACGAATTATCTCGATCTCATCCCGCCGTCCGATCGGAGTGACGCGCTGGGCAACCTCCGCCAGCTCTCGCAGCGCCATCCGGTCAACACCGTCGAGCATCGCGTAGTGCTGCCCGATGGCTGCATCCGCTGGATGCGATGGCGGGATCAGGCCGTCTTCGACCCAGCGGACAAGGTCAGCGAAGCTCTCTCCTTCGGCACCGATATCACGGCCGAGAAGGAAATCGCCACCCGCCTGGCGGGTTTGCAGCGCGCTTTTGACCAGATGCAGTCGCTCGCCCGCACCGGCAGCCTCAGTTGGGACCTCAGCGCAGACTGCATGAAGTGGACCGGCGAAACCTTCCGCCTGCTCGGTCTCAACCCCGAAGATGCCAAGCCGACCCTCGCCCGGTTCCTCGGAGCGGTTCTGCCCGAAGACCGCGAACTCCTGCGCCGGCTTCTCGAGCGCGCCCGTGAGAACGGCGATCCTTTCGAACACGAATTCCGAACCCTGCTCCCCGATGGGTCCACCTGCGTCCTGCAGAGCCGCGCCGAGGTCCGCGCCGACCCCAAGACCAAGATTCTCGACCAACTCACCTGCACGCTGCGTGACATCACCGCCCTGCGCGAGGCCGAGGCCGCGACCAAACGCGAACTCCGCTTCCGCGAGGCCATCGAACAATCCCTGACCGCCGGTATTGTTGTCTCCGACGACCAAGGGCGCAATCTGTTGGTCAATCCTGCCTTCTGCGCCATGACCGGATGGAGCGAGAAGGAACTGCTCGGCACGCCCCCTCCATACCCCTACTGGCCGGAAGAAGAATGGCCAGTCATCCGCGCCGCCTTCGAGCAGGCCCTGCAAGGCAAGACACCGCGCGACGGTTTCGAACTGCGCTTCCGCCGCAAGGACAACTCGCGCTTCGACGTTTTGGTCAATGTCGCCCCGCTGCTCGACGATGATGACCGGCATCTCGGCTGGCTCGGAGCGGTGACCGGCATCAGCGCCATCCAGCAGACACGGCGAGAACTGCAAACGGCCAACGAACGATTGCGTATCGCGCAGGATGTCGCAGAGATCGGTATCTGGGACTGGGATCCGGTCAATGACACCCTGCACTGGGATCGCCAATCTTTCGGGATCTTCGGTTATCCGGAGGCCACCGATCCCCACGAGATCTGGGAGAAGGTCCATAGCGAAGGCGAGCGGGAGCGCCTGACCTACGAACTCCGGCGTCTCATCGAGACGGGCGGCGCCAACGGACAAGACATGATCCGCGCGAATTGGCCCGATGGCACGGTCCATCATGTCGTTTCCACTTACACCATCCTGCGCGACGGGTCCGGCCGGGCCACCCGCGTGCTCGGCATCAACCGCGATATAACCGTCGAACTGGAAGGGGATCGCGAGCTGCGCGATGCCAACGAGCGCCTTGCCGCCGCGCTCGAAGGCGGCCAGTTCGGCACTTTCGAACACATCATCGGCGTCGGGAACATCAATTGGAGTCCGGCCAACTACGAGATCAACGGCATTGATCCCTCGGTGACCGACCCCGCGGAACTCTTCAAGTTGTGGAAGGAAGCCGCGGGCGACTTCTTCCCGCAACTCATGGCCCGCATGGACGCCATCCCTCCCGACACTCAGCACATGACCTACGAATTCATGGCGCGGCCGGCCGGCAAGGAACCGCGGCGGATCCGGACGAGCGTCTTCATCGAGCGCAACCAAAACCGTCATCCTGTCCGCCTCGTCGGCGTCTCACGCCGGTTGGACTGACCCGCGGCCGCCGCGGTTCCGCTTTCCACCCCTCTGTTCTGCCGCCCTTCCTTGACTCCAAAGCACACCGATTTAGCGTAACATCCTACATGACGCCATCCGGTTCCGGCCCTTCGCGCCTGCCGCGGTATGCCTGGAAACGGGGTCCGGTCTTCCGGTTTCTCTCCTCGCTGCGGTTGGCTGTCATTCTGCTGAGCACGCTCATTGTCATGAGCATCGTCGGCACGCTGGCCGAATCGAAATTCGACGCCGACACCGCGCGCACCTGGATCTACGAGGCGCCCTGGTTCCACCTCTGGCTTCTTTTCCTCGGGGCCAACCTCACGTGCAGCGCCCTCATGCGCTGGCCATGGAAAAAATTCCACACCGGGTTCCTCCTCACCCACTTGGGAATCATCACTGTGATGATCGGCGCCGTCATCGGGCAGATCTGGGGTATCGAGGGAACCATGACCCTTTTCAAAGACTCCCCGCCGGACAACCAGCTCGTCCTGCAGACCCGGCAAATCACGGTGCGCGATCCCGATGCGCAACGTGCCGTGATGATCGAACTCGGACGCCAACCGGTCCAGGTTCGCGACGACCGCCCGCTCGATTTATGGACCACCCCGGGCGGATGGAAGCTTGAGGTGGTGGCTGACTCTCCGCGGCTCACCGCCTACTTCCAACCCACCGCCGCTCCTTCCGGCCCGCCCGCCGTGCTCGTCCGCCTGCAAACCAGGGCCATGAACCAGACGGTCGAGCAATGGCTGCTGGCCGACGCCCGCGACCACAACCGCCTCGATCTCGGACTCATCACCGTCGATCTGGCCACCGCCGGCGCGGCCGCCCCCGTCACCGGGGCGGCCAACCGCGCCGTCCTCACGGCGCAACCCGACGGCACATTGCAGCTCGTCCTCTACGCCGCCGGTCGCCAAGTCTCTTCGGGCCCTCTCGGCGCCGGTCGGCCGGTCATCACGGGATGGAGCGACTGGACGATCGAGGCGCTCGAGGTTCTTCCCACCGCGCAACCCGGGTTCCGCTTCGACCCGCTCCCCAAAGGTGAACCCATCCCCCCGGGCCAGACCCTCCTCGACGGCATCCTCGTGCGTGCCAGCAAGGCCGATCGCACCGTGGAGCAGTGGGTCGGCGCCGGTTGGCGCGTCAGTCTGCCCACCGGCAGCTTCCCCCTCGAGATCGCCTACGGCTGGGAAGTGGCCGACCTGCCTTTCGGACTCGAGTTGAAAAATTTCAACGTCGAACGCAACGAGGGCACCGACGAACCCGCCTCCTTCCGCAGCGATTTGGCCATGGTCCTGCCGGACGGAACGGTCGACGGCACCGGCTCGTGCTCGATGAACCAACCGGCCAACTACCCGCAAGCCCTCTGGCGTTCCCTCACCGGACTGACCTACAAAATGTCCCAAGCCTCCTGGAATCCCAACGACCTCACCCAAAGCTCCGTGCAAATCCTCCGCGATCCGGGTTGGCTCTTCAAATGGATCGGCTCCCTCATCCTCTGCGCCGGCCTTGTCACCATGTTCATCTTCCGCCGGCCCGCATCTCCTGCCGCATCGCCGTCCCCGGCGACAGCTCTTGATCGCGCCGACGCCGCCCGCTCGCCCGCCACTGTCTCATGAAACGCATCCTCGCCATCCTCCTCGCCACCGCGGCCGCATTGCCCGCCGCCCCGCCCGCGGCCGAAATCACCCCGTGGGAAAGCCTCGTGGTGCAGGATTCGGGACGGCGCAAACCGGTCGGCACCTTCGGACACGAAGTGCTGGTCAAAATCGCCGGACGCGACCCCGTGCGCACCACCGACGGCGAAACCTTCAACGGCAGCGCTTTCGCCTTCTCCCAACTTTTCGCCACCCGCGAGTGGAGCGAGGAGCCGATGGTTCTCGTCTCCTACCGTCCGCTGGTCGAAGCCCTCGGCCTCGATGCCGCCCGCAAGCGGTTTTCCCGCAAAGAACTCGCCGGGGCGACAAAGCTCACCGCCTTCTCGCAGGAAGCCGCTGCCCTGCGCCAAGCCGGCGAACCCGTGCCGCGTCTCAACACCGAGGCGCAAACCGTGCTCGGACGCCTGCAACTTTTCGACGCACTCGGGTCCGCCACCGCGTTCCTCCTCGCCCCGCCGCCGCCGGGCTCGCCCGCCGGTGCGCCCTGGTTGTCCATCGACCAACTCGCCGCCGCCTACCCGCCGGAGAAGTCCGCTCCCATTGTGCAGGACCTGCGCAATTTGAACGTGGCCGGGCGCGAGGGCGACGACGCCATGTTCGATGCCGCCGCGCAGCGCCTCGTCGACGACCTCCGCTCGCTCAACCCCGAAGTCTATCCCCCGGCCAAGGTGGTCGATCGGGAAAATTTCTACAACCGGCTGAAACCTTTCGACACCGCGATGTGGCTGCTCATCCCCGCCTCGTTGCTCCTGCTCGCCGGTGCACGGCACGGACCGCGCCGGTGGCTGCTTCGCGGCGGCGTGATCCTCAGTGCGGCTTCGCTCGGCTTCATACTGTACGGCCTCCTCCTCCGCATGATCATCGCCGGCCGCGCCCCCGTGACCAACATGTATGAATCCGTCGTCTGGGTCGCCATGGGCACCG
>JBBECM010000076.1:0-2997 GCA_040881855.1 Chthoniobacterales bacterium
GCGCTGACCAGCAAAGATTTCCGCTTCAAGATGCGTGTCTGGTTCCTGCGCGAAACGAAAAGCATCTGCACCTCCTGCGGCACCGGTTGCAACACGATCATCGGCGCGCGCGAAAACGAAATCATCCGCCAGACCCCGCGGCAAAACGACGAGGTCAATTCCTACTGGATGTGCGACCACGGCCGCCTCAACTACGCCTACCTCTACCGCGAAGACCGCCTCGTCCAACCGATGCTCCGCGAAAGCGACAGCCTGCAAAAATCCACCTGGCCCCGCGTCATCCAGCAGGTGGCGGGAAAATTGTCCGCTGTTCCCCGCGGCGAAACCGCGATGATTGCTTCCGCCCGCATGACCAACGAGGAACTCTGGCTGGCCGGCAAAATCGCGCGACATTTGGGGATCACCAGGCACGACGTGGTGGCACGTCCGCAGAAAGCCGACGGAATTCTGGTCAGCAACGACGGCAACCCGAACACCACCGGAGCGCAACTCCTCGGCATCGCCCACCAGCCGGCCGGCACCAAAGCACCCGAGATCGCCGCCGCGGTCCGCAACGGCCAAGTGAAGGCACTCCTCTGCCTCGGAGAAGATCCGCGACACTACGGACTGACCGAAGCCGAACTCGCACGCCTCGACCTGGTCGTCTGCCTCGACATCCTGCCCAACACCGCGACCAAACTGGCAGCCGCCATTCTTCCCGGCGCCGGCTTCGCCGAGAAACGCGGTTCCATGGTCAATGTCAAAGGCCGCATCCAACGCCTCAACCGTGCGACGCAGCCTCCCGGCCAAGCCCGCGACGACTGGGAGATTCTCTCCGACCTCCTCCGCGCTCTCGGCGCCGACGCCCCGCAAACCCTCGAAGGCATCTTCAAAGAGATGTCCACCGCTGTTCCGGCTTTCGAAGGTCTCACCCTGGCCCAACTCGGCGAGAGCGGCATTCCGCTCAGCCCGGTTGCTTCCTGAACCGCGCACACTCCGGCCTCGAAGACAAAGCCGGAGAATTCCTCTTCGCGGCCAGCGGCAAAGCCCGCGCCGCCGGCGGACCTACGCCGCGATGCGAACCGATCAACCAGCAAGAGACGGCTTCCAATTCATCTCGTCACAGGATTGATCAGGGCGGAAGAACCAAAACCATGCCGGGCTTGAGCTTGGTCGGATCGTCCAGCGTCGCCTTGTTTGCCTCGAGGATCTTGGGCCAATTGCCGGAATTTCCGTAATACTTGCGCGCGATGCGCGCCAAGGTGTCGCCACTCACCACGGTGTGGGAGCGCGGACCCGCCGCCGGGGGCGCCGCTGCCGCATCAGCCGGCGGAGTCACCGGAATGGCCCGCCGCACCTCCGGTTCCGGAGCGGTCCCGGCCGGCAAAGGCGGAGGAGTGGCAGCCACCACCATGGCCGGTGTGGCCGCTGGGCGTGGTGCCGGCGTCGGTGCCGCACGCCCTTCCGGTGCCTTGCCGCGCAACTCCGCCAACTGCTGACGCAACTCCAAGTTTTCGTTCTTCAGGCGCGACGCCTCCCGCGCCGGGAGGACATTGCCCTCAGCCAGACTCGAGACCAGGACCAAACGCAGCCTCTCCACATAGCCTTTCACGTCCGTGGCAAACTGACCCTGGGGCGCCAACTCGAGATACCGCTCGAAATGATGCAACGCACCGGTCTGGTTCTTCAACTGGTCCTCGTAGACCAAACCGAGCCGGTAATGCGCCTCGGCCGAAAGCATCGTCCCGTCGAGCGCCGA
Organism: Chthoniobacterales bacterium; assembly: GCA_040881855.1. Lineage (GTDB taxonomy): Bacteria > Verrucomicrobiota > Verrucomicrobiia > Chthoniobacterales > JACTMZ01 > JACTMZ01. The sequence continues at coordinate 1,739 of JBBECM010000076.1, forward strand.
CTCGTAATGCTGCAACGCCCGCTGGAATTCCCCGCGCAAGACCGCTTCGTTGCCCTCACGGACATGACGTGCGGACTGCGAAACCGTCAGCAAGTCGCACCCGGCCAGCCCGGTCGCCACAGCCAATGCGGCCAGGCCGCGCCCGGTTGCCCTCATCCCCAGTAGTCGAAACATCGCGCGCATGATAGGCTCGCGCTGATGACAGGCAAGACTCCCCTCATGGCGATGCTCGCCGTCCTGTCGCTCGCCGCCTGCACCCCGGTGCGGGAAACGCCCGCTCCGCCGTCCCCGGCCGCAACCGTCACGCAACCCCGCGCCGCCGTCCCACCGGCACCCAAACCCGCGCCAGTCAAAAACAAACCACGCGTCGCGCCCGAACCCGCGCCGGCCCGCGCCACCCCGCGGGCTACTCCCCCTCCACGAACGGCACCGGCCATCAACGCAAAAGTCTCCCGCGAACCCGGCGGTCAGTCGGTCTTGGTCACCCGCGGCACCGCCGCCGAACCCGTGCCGCTATTCCGCCAAGCCATCGTGCTGGCCAACGTCCGCGCCTCCGTCGCCGGACTGCCCGCACCGCCCAAAGCCGAATTCCAACGCGGCCTCCTCACCCTCACTTTCGGCCAAGCCACATCGGAACAAATCGCCACCGCCGTGAATCGCGCGATCGAAGTCCCCGAAGTCACCCGCCTCCGCGCCAACCTTCCGCAGTAGCACCCTCTCCCACTCTGCCTTGCGCGCTCTTTTCTATTGCTTGAAAAAAGAGGCGAGGGACGGAATCGAACCGTCGCATAGGGCTTTTGCAGAGCCCGGCCTTACCACTTGGCTACCCCGCCGTTACAAGGGAGATCAGTGCCAGCGCCACGCGCCATTGTCAAACCCGCGAATCCGTCCTTGACCGGAACCGACCCGCTCCCCTATTCTTCAGGGTCACTGGCGAAATACCCCGCCGCTGGCCATCACCCAACAATTTTCATGGATCCTATGCTGCTCGAAAAAGCCCGCGAAAGCGTCGGTAACGACAAAATCTTGGTCAACCTCGTCTCGCGCCGCGTGCGCCAGCTCAACGCCACGAGCCGCCCGCTCGTCGAGGTCGATCCCGGCATGGGCTTCATCGACATCGCCCTCAAGGAAATCGGCGAGGGCAAGATTTCCGCCCGCGCGGTCGCACCCGCCAAGGCCGCTTAAGGCCCGCGCGCCGCGCCGAAGGAGGCCCGCCATGGGCGCCGACATCGTCACCAACCGCAAGGCGCGGCACAGCT
>JBBECM010000077.1:0-19378 GCA_040881855.1 Chthoniobacterales bacterium
TCAGTGACCAACCCATGATGCCCGAAGGTGTCAAGACCGCCGAAAGCGACGCCGAAGTCGATGCCGCCTTTGTCACCGACCATCTCCGCATCGGCATCAACTCGCTCAAACAACTGATCAACGACGGGCTCACACTCAAGCACCTCAAATTCTGAGCCGCCCGGCGCGCTGCCGCGGGTTCACCACCAACCGCCGGCCCGCAAGATTTCTTCGGTTGCGCGTCGCGCATCCTTGCCCCTCACGCCCGGACCCAAAAGCAGGCACGCGTAGGCTTGTTTCCGGCCACCGCTCTCGACGAACCCGACCAACCAGCCCATGTCGAAGTCCGCGCCCGACGACGGACCGTCCGCCGCGCCGCGCAACCCGCTGCCAGTCTTGCCATGGAGCGTGCCGCGTTCCGTCACCCCGAGCTTCATGACCTCCGTCAACCGCGCCACCGAATCCGCCCGCACCGGCAACTGCCCGTTGAGCATCCGGCAAATCATCCGCGCCTGCTCCCGCGGAGTGATCATGATTGTCGCCTGCCCGGCACGCGGCAGCCAGAAGGCGTCGGGACGCCCGCACTGGTCCTTGTTCCCGTAATCCAGCTTTTCCAGCCATGACTGCATCCGCTCCGGACCGATCTTCCGCGCAAGTTCCTGAAACGCCGGCACGCACGAGACGCTGAAGGCCGAGCGCCAGGTCTGGTCCTCATCCCATCCCGGAAAGTCCCGCTTCTCCCCGTCCCATTGCCACAAGGTTTCCTCCGGATCCCCGACAATCCCCTCCTCCAGGCCGATGAGCGAATTCCAGATTTTGAAGGTCGAACAAGGACCGAACGCGAGGTCCGCCGTCTCCACCGCTCCGAAGACCCTTTCCGTGCCGTCCGGGCAATCACGCACGACCAACACCCCGTCGGCCCCGCCGAAGGCCGCGCGGACCGTCTCCGCGGAAACCTCCGCCCGTGCCGGCCCGGCGGAGAGGAGGAAGAAAGCCGTGAGCTGCATCGCAGCGTGGCGCCGATGGAAATGCCGTTTCATCTCAGCGCACTTTCTCCGTTCGACGATACTCGGTCAATGACACCGATCACCGCGTGTCCGGCGCTTGCAACCCGACCAGACCGCCGCCGTAACCGGTCATCTCGAGGTAGCCGCGGCCGCGCACGGGCTGCCCATGGCGCGTCCCGTCGGCCCGCACCGCACCCTCCCAATAGGCGATCGGTCGCAGCACCAACTCTTGGCCGTCCAGCGCGGCGGCCAACTCCAATTCGAGACCGAGCTTCGGCACCCGCAGTCGCCACTCCACGGGATAGATGCCGCCCGTATCCGGACTCCGCCACGTCCGGCCCGGGACGAGCTCGAAGTCCGCATTTTTCACCGGCGTGCTCTTGCCCTCTTCGTCGATCCACGTCCCATGCGAATGCCCATCGCGTCCGCCTTCCTTCAGACGGATCTGGAAAAGCATCAACTCCGTGTTGTCCTCGAACTGCAGACTCAACCAGTCCCAACCCGTCTGGTTCTCCGTCAATTGGTTCGTCGCCCACTCCTGGTCGAACCACGACCACCCTCGCACCGCCATCTGGCGTGCGCCGATAGTCACCGTGCCTTCCGCCGCAAGCCGCGTGAACGAATAGTAGTGCGAGGCGCGGCCCGCGCCCGACGATTTCCGACTCACCCCGTTCTCGCCGTGGAACACCGGTTCTTTCGCGGCGGTGAGGTCGAGGGCCAAGGCAAAATCCTTGTCCTCCGCCTCGAGCCGGAAGCATCCGGGGCCGGTCAGACGCAGCGTCCAGCCGTCGATCCACGCGATCCGCTCGCCGTCGGAAAATCCGGCTTCGCCGAACGAACCGCGCGACACCTTCTGGGCAAAACGAAATTCGCCGGCCGATAGATCGGTCAGCGCGAAATGAGCGAGCTTGATGTCGTCCACGGCAAACCGGGTATCCGCATCGTCCCCGCGCCGCACGCCCTGACGGAAAAAGGTCAGTTGAAAACCCAGCTCCCGGCCGCCCTCCGCCGTGAGGTTGCCCGTGAAATACCACCACTCGGTTTTGAAATCCGGATGGTCGAAATGATCACGGGGGAATTCGTATTTCCAACCCGGCAGGGACAGCGCCCACTGCGGCTCCTCGGCCCGGACCGCGAAGACCGAGAGCAAGACGAGGCCTGCGCTAATAAAGGAACGATTCACGCGGGGGCTCGACCTCCTCGATTTTTTCCAGCTCCAGACTCGGCTCGAGCACGCCGCCGTTGTCTTCGAAGCGGGCGATGCCGGTGATGCGCACCCAGCCCATGCGGGGCACCGAGACCGGCTGGCCGGTCACCTTGATGCCCAGCGGACGCGCATCGGCCGCGCAGCAGACGACGAACATGCGCACCAGATCGAATCCCCCCTCCGCCCCGCCGCGCGGCGGCACGTATTGACCGACCATCGAGACCCGCTGGTTTTCGAACTCCTCGCGCAAGCCCGGTTCTTGCGCGGCAAAGAGCAAGTCGAGCGTCTCCACCTGGATCGAACCATCCGGACCGCGGGTGAAGTATTCCACCCCCTCGTCCTGACTCTGGTCCCACCTGGCGTCGACATCGTCGATGTTTTCGTCCCATGCCGGCGCATCGTCCCAGCTTCCCCCCGGCAGGCCGGCCGAAGGCAACTGCGAGATGTCGGTGACGATCCCCCGGTTCATGACCATGGCTTCGCCGAACTGGCCCGGGGAAATGAAGGCCGCGGCGCTCAGCGGGAGAAGAAGAACAAGAAAGGCGAAGACGGCATCGGCGGACAAACGGCTCCGCGGTTCGTCGCCGTGGTCGTGCTGGCCGCCGCAGTCATGACATCCCGCAGCGGTTTCGCGGGAAGCCCACCACCACAAGACGGCCAGAACGAGCAATCCCGCCCCCGCGACCAAGACATAAGGGTGGAACTGCGGATGCAAATACGAAGCGATGCGGCCACTCGACCAAAAATAGAACAAAGTCCCGCCCCAGAGGAGCAGCGTGACCAGCGTGAGAATCCTCTTCATCAGCCGCGGAAGTCCGGAATGGGAAGGAAGGCGCAAAGCACAAACACCATGATAGCGAGACCCGCGACGAGAAAAACAATGAAGCGCTTCCGGAAGACCAGCCCGTAAATGAAGATCAGCTTCAAGTCGACCACGGGGCCGAAAACCATGAAGGCGAGCTTCGAGGCCGGCGGGAAAGCGGTGAAGGTCGCCGCAACAAAGGCATCCGACGTGCTGCAAAGCGAAAGCAACGCGGCCAGAGCCATCATGCTGCCCACGGCCAAGGCACGGTCCTCGGCCAGCGGCATGATCAACTGTTGGTTCACGCTGGTGTTGAAAAGCGTGGCCACAGCCGCGCCGAGCACGAAGAACACCGTGACATCGAGAAAGTCCCCCGTGGCCGCCCGCACCGCCGCAGCCGCTTTTTCCCTGCCGCTGCGGTGGTCATGATGCTCGTCTTGACCGTGCGCAGCCGCGGGGACGGCCAAGTCCGGCCGCAGGACAAAGCTGCGGCGCAGGAAATAGACGATGCCCGCCATGACCACCGCCACCGCGAAGGACAGACCGATACGGCAGAGCATCATCTCCAGCGGTCCCTGGCCGCGGAAGGCCGCAAAGGTGCTGACCGCCACGATGGGGTTCACCACCGGCGCGGCCAGCATGTAAGCCATGGCATTGGAAAGCGGCAGACCTTTCTGGAGGAGGCGGCGGATGACCACCACGATGCCGCACTCGCACATCGGCAGGACGGCGCCAAGCACCCCGCCCATCAGGATGCCGGCCGCGGCATTGCCCGGCAAAATCCGGGCCAGCACGCGCGGCGGAAGGAAGACGTCGATCAGTCCGCTCAAGACCACGCCGGCCAGAATGAACGGCACGCCCTCGAGAACGACGCTGAGGAAGGCATAAGCGAAGTCCGGCAGGCTGAACCAGAACCAGTGATCCATCGGGCCTTGCAGTTGAAATGAGATTGGCCCCGAAGGCAAACGGCCAGTGGAGAAAAATCGCCCGTGATCTCCCCCGCATCTTTGCGGAAGCGTCACCCGGGCCTTGCCGGACCGGCCGGACCGGCCTATGGTCCTTGGATGGCCGCCAAGCGCGGTCATCCATACCCATCATGCATACCCCGCTCGCTTCGCGCATCCCTTGGGACCGCGTCAACTGGACGACCAGCATTTTTCTGGCCGTTATCAACACCCTGGCTGTCACCGCCGTGCCGCTTTACCTCTGGCACTACGGCCTCGACTGGTTCCAATTCGGCCTCTTTCTCTTCTTTTACATCGCCACCGGCCTGAGCATCACCCTCGGCTACCACCGGCTCTTCTCGCATCTTTCCTTCAAAGCCAAGAAACCGGTCAAACTGGCCACCCTCCTTTTCGGCGCGTGCGCCTTCGAGAATTCGGCCCTCGACTGGTGCTCGGACCACCGCAAGCACCACAAGCACGTCGACCATGACGACGATCCCTACGATATCTCGAAGGGATTCATGTGGGCCCATATCGGCTGGCTGCTCTTCAAACTCGGCCCCGAACTGCCGATGGACAACGTCAACGATCTCAGGCGCGATCCGCTCGTCATGTGGCAGCAAAAATGGTGCATTCCACTGGCCTTCGTGCTCGGCTTCGGCCTGCCCGCCCTCCTCGGATTTCTCTGGAACGGACCGGCCGGGGCACTCGGCGCATTCCTCCTCGCCAGCGTCTTCCGCGTCTTCGCCGTCCAGCACAGCACATTCTTCATCAACTCCCTCTGCCACACGGTCGGCCGCCAACCCTACTCCGCCCGCTGCAGCGCGCGCGACAGCGCGGTCATGGCCCTCTTCACCTTCGGTGAGGGCTACCACAACTACCACCACGAGTTCCAGCACGACTACCGCAACGGCGTGAAGCGCACGAGCTTCGACCCGACCAAGTGGACCATCTGGCTGCTGGAAAAATGCCGCCTGGTCAGTGACCTGCGCCGCGTGCCCGACGAAAAAATCCTGCTGGCCGAGATGGGCGAGGCCAAGCGGCGCGCCACGCTCAAGACCGGACACCACGAGAGCATCGCTGCCGTCTTTGGGCAGCAAATGCACGACATGTTCCACCAACTGAGCGAACGCCTCGCCGCCAATTACGCCGCGCTGGAAAAAGCCACAACGGAAAAGGTCGAGGTCTCGCGGCACATGATCGAGAACTGGCGGCGCGAAACCCGGGAGTTCACCGCCCTCCTCAGCGACCTCGAGCGCCGCTTGTCTGCAGCGGCCTGAGCTGACGCAGTCCCCTCAGATTTCCACCGGCACGCCGGGGGCGGGGATGAGCACCTCGGTCTGCGGAGACACCTTCGGGACCTCGCGAGCGAACCATGCCACGGCCGGAGGATCGCCGTGGACGAGGAGGAGCTTCTTCGGCCGGGCGCGTTTGACATAGTCGAGCAACCCGTCGCGCGTGGCGTGCGCGCTCAGCGTGAATTCGTCCAGCTTGCACCGCCGGCGCACCGGACGCCGGCGCGGATCGAGCGAGATCTCTTCGCCCTCGCGGGCCGCGCGCAGCCTCCCCGCGGGCGACTTCGGGTCGGAATAGCCGACGAACATGCAATGCGCCTCGGGGTTCTCGAGGATTTTCGGGGCGAGAACATTGGACAACGTGTTTTCCGTCATCATCCCGCTGGAAATGGCGTAAACCGTGTGCGGGAGGACGGGCAACTGCGCGATATCGCGCCCGCCGACCACCTCCATCGGCAGGCACTCGGCGAGCTTCAACTCACCGTGTTGGCGCGGGGCCTTGCCGCGCAGGCGGTCCGTCACCGCCGTGATCTTGGCGCTCAGACCCCCGACATAAAGCCCGAACCCGCCGCGCAAGGCGCCACTCTTTTTCGCCTCGTAGAGCAGAGCCAGCAGCTCCTGCGTTTTCCCCAAAGCGAAGACCGGAATGAGCACCGGACCACCCGCCTCGAGCGCGCCTTGCAAGGTGGACAAGAAACGTTGTTCCTCGGTCTTGCGCGTCAAGCCGTCCGGCACCGGACTGTCACCACGTGTTGTTTCCATGACAAGGACGTCGATCTCGTCCGTGGGGAAATTCGCACCGCGCATCAGCGTCTGGTCCTCGAAATTGACGTCCCCCGTGTAAAACACGCGCTTGCCCTCGGCCCGCAGCAGGAGCCCCGTGGAGCCGAGGATGTGTCCGGCGTCGAAAAACTCCCCCGTGACATCCTCCCCGAGCCCGAACCGCTCGGCTAAACGGGCGACTTGCCATCTGTCCATGGCGGTTTCGATCTCGCGGTGGGAAAAGAGCGGAAGGTCCGGCGCGGCCAGTTCGTCACGTTGACGCATCATCACGCTGACCGAATTGTGCAGCATGACCTCCGACAATCCGGCCGTGGCCTCGGTCATGAAGACCGGCGCACCGGGCGACTGGCGCATGGCCAGCGGCAGGCATCCCACATGGTCCTGGTGGGCATGGGTCAGCACCATGGCATCGAACCCCCGTCCGTCGAGCAGCGAAAAATCCGGCGTCGCCAGCTTCCCTGTCTCCCGCGGGTGCATGCCGGCATCGAGGAGGACGCGGGACTTGGCCGATTCCAAGAGGTAGCAGTTGGCCCCGATTTCCTCGGCACGGGTCAGGTTGGTGAATTTCATGGGGCTATTTTCCGAGCCAGCCGGCCGAATGTCCGGCACGACCAAGCAACAAAGCGGCAGCCAGCGTCAACGATGTCGGCAGGAACGGCAAGACCACTCTCGTGCTGCCAAAAACGCCCAAGGCAAGCAGCGTAAAGAGCATCACGGTGAAAAGTCCGGCCACCATCGCCGTCCCGTTGGCCCGGCGCGCCGGCCCGAAGGCCAGACCGGCGGCGGCGAGCGCCGTGAGCAGCGGATACCACCAACCGGGCAGGAGAAACAAACGGTTCGCCCGCACCGCCTCCCATGCTTGCGTCCATTGCTCGGCCGGTGTGACCGGCACCATCCCCTCGCCGGTCACGCGCGTGACGTCGGACGTGGCCGGTGCCAGGACCATGACATGACCGCGCACCGGCGATGCGCCGCCCTCGCGTTCAAACTCTTCCGCAGCCACCAGAACTTCGTTCATGGTCATGACGCGCGCGCCCCCAGCCGGGAAAAAGCGCGCGGCGCCGCGCGCATCGAGGACCAAACGGGCGTCCGGTCCGGTCAGGGAAGGTGGTTGCGCGACCAACTCGGACCACCTCCAGCCGTTCGCCACGGCCCAGGCCAAAGCGAGCAAGGAAGGAACCGCGCGGTCACCGTTGCGACCGGCCACCATGATTTCCCGCGGTCCGGACGATCCGGTTGGAGGGACCAAGAATCCGCGCGCGAAACGCCCCGGTCTTCCCGCCAAACCCGGCGCCTCGTCCCACCCGCGTCCGGGCTCGCCACGCAGCGGCGTCCAACCGCTGCCCGGAGGAGCGGACAAAGCAAAGCCGCCGAAGACCGGCAAACCGCCGGCCGCCTCCACCATCCGCGTCGGATCGCCGGTCAGCCCCACGATCCCCGCACCGGACGCGCCAAGTCTCGAAGCGGCCCGCGCGAAAAGGGCCCCGTCGAGCATGGCCATGCGCCCGCTGCCCGCCAACTCGGACGCCTCTTCGTCATAAAGCACGAGAGTGAGGGGCGGAAGATCGCGTTTCCCGCCGGCATTGGCCGACAACCATGAGACGAAAGCACGCTCCACGGGGTCGAACGTGCCGCGGCCGGCTTCCCGCTGGAGGAAGTAGGCCAGCGCCACGAGCAGGGCGGTCACAGCCAGGACCGCACCGCGCTTCATACCGGCGCCTCCCGGCTCACTCTGTCATAGCAGGCAACCAGCGCTTCGAGGTGGCGGGCCGGCGTGAATTTTTCGCGCGAGACCTCGCGGGCCCGGCGGCCCATGGAGCGGAGGCGGGCCGGGTCGGCCAGCAGGCTTTGCACCGCCTCGCGGAACCCCCGACGCTTGCCGAACGGCACGAGCAGGCCGGTCTCGCCGTCCGCCAGCCATTCCCGGATTCCCTCGGTATCGAACGCGACCACCGGTTTTCCGTAAGCCATCGCGCCGAGACCTTCCAGCCCCAAAGGCTCGTTCCAGCGCACCGGCATGACCACCAGATCGGCCTCGCGGTAAAGCAGCGACCATTGCTCCGGAGTGGGCTCCCCGACCACCCGCACCCTGCTGCCCAAAGCCCGGCGGCGCAGGTGCGCCTCGAGCATTTCCCGCTCACCGCCGCCGCCGGCGAAGACCAGTTGCACGTCGCGCGGCAGGTCGCGGATCATCCGCACCGCCATCCAGACGCCCTTTTGCCCGAGGAGACCGCCGACATGGAGAATGGTGCGCAGGGAAGACATCCCGGCGTGCTTGGTCTCCGGAGGCACCGGGGCATATGGCGGGAGAGTGACGATTTTTTCCTGGGGAAAACCATTGGCCACCAGCTGGTGCCGCACCGTGGCGCTCATCACCTGGAGTCCGTGCAGGGAGCGCAGCGCGGACAAACTCCGGTTCACCGCGCGGTAACGGACAAAATTCAGCGCCGGATTCCACGAGCCGCAGCCGCGCAGGAAATGCGCGGCGCAGCAGGACCTTCCGTGGGCGCGGCGGCACGGCGCGGCCGGATGCTCCAAGGTCAGGCGCCGTCCCGAGCAGTAGAAATCGTGGTTGTGCACACAACGCACCGTCGGTTTGCGCGCCGCCAGCCAGCCGTCGAGCAGGGTGTTTCCCACCCCGTGCAGTTGGATCACGTCCGGCCCGAAATCCTCGAGGATCGCTTCCAGCCGCAACGCATTGCGGTCGCGCGGCAGCAAACGCCGGTCGAGGTCGTCGTAGAGGTAGCCCGTGCCCTCCAACTGCCCCGCCCCGCGCGCGTGGACCAGCGCGACCTCGTGGCCCGCGGACCGCAGCCGACGGATGATGTCGATCACCAGGCGGTTCATCCCGCCGCCCGTGGGAAGCGCCGAGCGGTTGAAGAAAAGAATGCGCATAAAGGCCTAATCGTGGGATCCGAGCAAGGTCCGCGCATGAGCCCGCGCCGAATCCGTGTCCTGCCCGCCGAGCATGCGGGCGAGTTCCACCTCGCGCTCCGCCCCGGCCAACTCGCCGACCGCCGTTTGCGTGCGCTGCCCGTCGAATTCCTTGGTCACCGCGAATTGCCGGTGGGCCGCCGCGGCCACCTGCGGGAGGTGGGTGATGCAGAGAACTTGATGCGCGCGGGACAAGGCGCGCATTTTTTGTCCGACCTTGACCGCCACCTCCCCACCCACGTTCGCGTCGATCTCGTCGAAGACCAGCAGGGGCACACTGTCCTGGCCGGCCAGCACGGACTTGAGCGCGAGCATGACGCGCGAAATTTCGCCACTCGAGGCAATGGCCCGCAACTCCTTGGCCGGCTCTCCGGGGTTCGGCCCGAATTCGAACTCCGCCAATTCCGCGCCGAGCCTCCGGGGCTCGTCCAAGGTTTCCAGCCGGACCGCGAATTCCGCGCGGAGAAAGCCCAGCTCCCGCAATTCCTTGGTCACCGCCTTGGCCAGAGCAGGCGCCGCCTTGGCCCGGGCGGCGGAAAGGGATTTGCCCAGCTTGGCCAGCTTGGTCGCCGCGGCCGCCTGTTCCTTCTCCAAGACAGCGATTTTCTCACCGCGCGTTTCGATGTCCTCGAGATCACGCGCCGCCTCTTCGCCGCGCACCATGACATCGGCGATTGTCCCGCCGTATTTGCGTTTGAGGGATTGCAGGAGGTCTGCGCGTGATTCCAATTCCGGCAAGGTGGCCGGATCCGCATTGATACCCTCCACATAGTGGCGCGCCTCGTTTTCGAGATCCGCCACGCGACCCGCCGCCTCTTCCAAGGATTCGAGCATGCCGCGCGCAGCGTCATCGAGCCGCGCAAGCTCCCGGACCGCCCGCACCGCTTCGGCCAGGCTGCTGCGGACACCGCCCTCGCCCCCGGTGCCGAGGGCCGATTGCAGCTGCACGCCCAATTCGATGATCCGCCGGCTGTTTCCGGCGGCGCGCAGGCGGGATACCACTTCTTCCTCCTCGCCCGCCCGCAGCTTCGCCTCGCCGATCTCCTTGGCCGCGTGGGCCAGAAGGTCGCGGCGGAGGGCGGCCTCATGCTCGAGTCCGCGCAGCCGGGCGATCTCGCCGGTCAGGCGCGTCTGCTCGCGGTGCGCCGCGGCGAAATCCGCGGCCACCACGTTGGCCGCGGCATAGGCGTCGAGCACGCGCGTCTGGGCCTCGCGCGAAAAAAGCGATTGGTGGTCATGCGGCCCGTGCAGGTCGACCAGACGGTCGCCGAGCGATTTCAGCGCGGACAACGTACAGGCCGACCCGTTGAGAAACTGGCGCCCCGCACCGGCGGCCGACAGCGTGCGTTTCAAGAGCAACCCGCCCTCGGCGCAGGGCTCCGCACCGTGCTCCCCGAGCCACGCGTCGAGTTCGTGCGCCGCGCCGATTTCGAAAACCGCCTCGACCGTGCAGGACTCCGCGCCCGCGCGGATGAGCGATTTGTCGGCCCGTTCGCCGAGGAGCAATTGCAATGCGCCAATGAGCAGCGACTTGCCCGCACCCGTCTCGCCGGTGATGGCGACCAGACCCGTGCCCGGATGCCAGGTCAGGTCCTCGACCAGGGCAAGGTTGCGGATTCTCAAGGATGCCAGCGTTGCGATCACGGGGTTGATTATGCAAACGTAACGGATTCAAGTCATGGCCGAACTTGCAATCACCTTCCTCGGCACCGGAACGTCCCAAGGGGTGCCGTTCGTGGCCTGCGACTGCCCAGTCTGCCGGTCCGACGACCCGCGGGACAAACGCCTCCGGTCCTCCATCCTGGTCGAGGCGGAGGATGTGACCATCCTCGTCGACACGACCCCCGACCTCCGTACCCAGGCCCTGCGGGAGAATCTGCGGCGGATTGATGCCGTCATTTTTACCCATTCCCACACCGACCACGTGGCCGGTTTCGACGACCTGCGTCGGTTTTGCGAACTGGCCGACCGGCCCATGCCGGTTTACGCCTCGCCCCAAACCATGGCCGACCTGCGGCGGGCTTTCTACTATGCGTTCGACGGGCAGCACGCCTTCCGCAACTACGTCCGCCCCGAACCCCACGAAGTCACCGCCCCCTTCAAACTCGGCAGCGTGGAGATTATTCCGGCCGAGGTGCCGCACGGCAAAATGCTTGTTTACGGCTACATTTTTGCACGGGGCGGACGCAAACTCGCGGCCTACTTCAGCGACTGCCATCACGTCCCGCCGGACGTCATCGCGCAAATCCTCGGCATCCCCGTCCTCATCATCGACGCCCTGCGCCACGAACCGCATCCCAGCCACCTCTCGCTCAACGAAGCTCTCGACGTGGCCGCCGCCGCATCCGCCCAGCGCGCTTACCTCACTCACATCGGGCATGACCTCGGTCACGAGGAGACCGGAAAACTTCTCCCGCCCCACATCCGCCTCGCTCATGACGGCTTGCGCCTCGAAATTTAGCGCCTTCCTGCTCGCGCTCCTTCCCGCCGTTTCGGTGCCCGGGCAAGACGCCGTCCAACCGGGGCGCGAGGCGGCCGCCACCATCGTGGTCTACAACGCGCGCGATCCGGAATCGCGGGCCCTAGCCGGTTACTACGCGGAGCGGCGCGGGATTCCCGACGGACAAGTCATCGGCTTGAAATGCCCGGAGACGGAAGAAATCACCCGCGAGGAATACCGCACGAGCATCGAGGAACCCCTGCGCGCACGGTTCGAGCGCGAGGGCTGGTGGAAAGTGACCGCGGGCCCGGGCGGGACCCGCACCGTCACCGACCAGCGCATCCGCTTCGTCGCGCTGATCCGCGGTATCCCGCTGAAAATCCGCACGACCATCCAACCGCCCGAACCCGGAGCGTCCCCGCCGCCGCGCCCGAACGGCGGCGACCCGATCACCGGGCATGACGAAGCGGCCGTCGATTCGGAATTGGCCGCGCTCGGCGCCTTCGAGAACGGACTCTTCGGCATCGTGTACAATCCTTTCTTCCGGCGCTTCGCCCCGGTCGTCGGCTCGGAAGTGACCGGCGGGCTGCTGCTCGTCGCCCGCCTGGATGCCCCCACCGCGGGTGAGGTGCGACGCATGATCGACGAGTCGCTGCTGGCCGAACGGACCGGACTTTACGGCTGGGCCTACATCGACCGCCGGAGCATTCCGGAACGCGGCTACCGCGAGGGTGACGACTGGCTGCAACGCGCGGCGGCCGAATGTTGGAACCATGGTATTCCCGTCATTCTCGACAACAACCCCGCGATCTTTCCGGACGGATTCGCCGTGACGGATGCGGCGCTTTACTACGGCTGGTATACCGCCACAGCGGGCGGAGCCATGGCCGCACCGCGCTTCACGCCAGGTGCCGTGGCCGTGCATATCCATTCCTTCAGCGCCGCGAGCCTGCGCAACCCCGCGGCGCATTGGGCCGCGCCGCTCCTCGTGCGCGGTGCCGCCGCGACCATGGGCAATGTCTACGAACCCTACCTCGACCTGACCCCGCACCTCGATATTTTCAACGATCGCCTGCTCGGTGGCTTCACCTTTGCCGAGAGCGCTTACATGTCGCTCAAAGTGCTCTCATGGATGAGCACCATCGTGGGCGATCCGCTTTACCGGCCGTTCGGCTCCGCGGCGGGTGGCGACTGGCGGTCCGCACCCGATGCCGCCGCGGCCCCGTGGCTCGCACTGCAAAAGCAGCTGCGGGAGGGCTCCCGCACCGGCCCGACCCAGATCCTCTACCTCTCGCGCTGGACCCGCGAAAATCCGACCGGCCTCAACTACGAGGCCCTCGGCATGCTGCAAAGCTTCCACGGGGAGCCGCGCGAGGCGCTCCAATCATTCGAGTCCGCAGGTCCGCTCCACCCTCGCCCCGCCGAGGCGTTCCGCACGGTCATCGAGCGCGTCCGCGTCCTGCAGTCCATCGGGGACAAAGTCGCGGCACTCAAACTGGTCGACCGGACGCTGCAACGCACCCAACCGCCCGATCGCGCGAAGTTGCTCCAGGATCTCCGCAACGAAATCTCTCCCCCGCCCCCGCCACCCTCACCGGGCCCGTCGCCCAAAAAGCCGTGACCTCTCTCCGCCACGCTTACGACAAAGCCCTGCTCGGGACGCATGGTCGCGTGGCCGAGACTCCGCCGCCCCGCGGACCCGAACTCGCCTGGCAGGCGCGGTGGTTTTCCGGCGCTTGCGGACGCGAATTCGCTGCCGCCCCGGACCGGCACATTGTTATCGCCGATTTCGGTCGCTGGAACCGCGAAGCCGGACCGGACTTCATCGGGGCCGCGGTCCGGATCGACGGGCGCGAACACCGCGGATCGATCGAAGTGGACCTCGACGCATCCGGCTGGGAGCAGCACCGACATGCCACCAACCCGGCCTACGAAGATGTGGTCCTCCACGTTGTTGTCCACCGCGCGGCCAAGCGCCACTTCTCCCGCACCGCATCGCATCGCGACGTTCCGCAGATCTGCCTGGCCGATCACCCCGGCGCGGCCCCGGAATGGGACGGCTCTGCCCCCGCACGACCCGGTCGCTGCCTTGCGCCGCTGCGGGAGCTTTCCGGCCCGCAACTCGAGGACCTGCTGGCCGTTGCCGCGCGGCGCCGGTGGGAAGCCAAGGCCGCATCTTTGCGGGCCATGATGGCCGCGCGCGGACCAGACGCCGCGCTCTACGAGTCTTTGGCCATCGCCCTCGGATACAAAAACAACAAGCTGCCATTCCAGTTGCTCGCCCAGCGCGTGCCCGTGGCGGTCGCCGCAACCGCCCGCGGGGAGCCGCTCCTCTTCGGGATGGGCGGATTCCTCGAGAAGCCCGAACCGCCGCCCGGCGCCGCCCGGGCCGAAGCAGCCCTCCTCTGGTCGGCTTGGTGGAAACTTCGCGCGGGCCACGCCCACGGGATTCTTCCTCGGGAGGCATGGAAAATGACCGGGCTCCGCCCCGCCAACCACCCGCTGCGCCGCCTCGCCGCTCTCGGGGCCGCGGCCAAGCGGTGGAAGTCCGTTCGCGCCGCGCTCCAATCAGGCGACCTCGCACCACTGGAAAAAGTCCTCGGCACACTTCACCACCCCTTCTGGTCCTTCCACACCACGTGGAAGAGTCCGCGCCGCGGCACGCCGCTCGCTCTGGTCGGAGCCGACCGCATCCTCGATATCCACGCGAACATCTCCCTGCCGCTCGCTCTCGCGCGGGGCGGTGAATCCGCGTGGCGCGACCTGCCGGCCGGGCCCCCCAATACGTCCCTGCGCGTGGTCGCTGCCCGTTTGTTCGGCGGACCTCTCCCCCGCACCTTGCCCAAGCGCTTGTTCGTGCACCAAGGCTTGCTCCAGATCCATGCCGACTTCTGCCTGCGCGATCATGGAGAGTGCTCGAACTGCCGGTTTCCCTCGCTTGTCTCGGGTCTGACCGCTTGACCGCGGAGCCCGGCAAAATATCCTCAGGCTCATGAGCAAAGCCGTTCCGCCGACCGACCTGACCAAACGCCCGCCCCGCAGCACCCGCGTCCGCCTCGGTGGCTACGTCCTCCTGCCCCGCATCATCGACAAATGCCGCGCAGTCACCGCCGGGACGAACGGGGATTTTAATTATGCCTGCCCGCTGGATATGGAATTCTTCGAGTTCGCGTCCATCGACCCCGCGGATTTAAAAACGCAGGTCGAGGCCGGACTCGGCGATACCGCGCTGCTCGCATGGGTCCGCGAAAACTCCGGGGCCAAGCGCAGCGCGCATGAGATCCACCTCTGGTCCCGCTACATGGAAGACCGCTCACCATCCGGGGTCGAAACGCGCGAATACTTCAACCAGACGCACAAGGACATCGCCCCGGACCGCGATGACATCTCCACGTGGTTCGATTGGCTCGACCTCGACGACTACGCGTCCTACGGCGGCAAAGTCTGACCATGCCCCTCCGCCTCGGCGTCAATATCGACCACGCCGCCACCCTCCGGCAGGCGCGTTACGCACGCGATCCGGATAGCGCCCTGGTCGAACCCGATCCGGTCGCGGCCGCACTCGCCGCGGAAAATGCCGGTGCCGACGGGATTACCGCGCATCTGCGCGAAGACCGGCGCCATATCCAGGATCGCGACATCTTCCGGCTGAAGGAAGCCATCGGGACCAAGCTCAACCTCGAGATGGGCAACAACGCGGACATCCTCGCCATCGCGCTGAACGTCCGTCCCCACGATGCCTGCCTCGTGCCGGAAAACCGTCACGAGGTGACGACCGAAGGGGGCCTCGATTGTCTCGCCCACCGCGAAGCTTTGGTTCCGACCATCCGCCAATTGCAAGAGCACGGGATTGTGGTCAGCCTCTTCATCGATCCCGAACCGGACCAAATCCGCGCGGCGGCCGACCTCGGCGCCGAATACATCGAACTGCACACCGGCGCCTTCGCCAACGCCGGGGGGGAAGCCCGCGTGCACGAACTCCGGCGCCTCGTCGATGGCGCCGTCCTGGCCCGCGAGGCCGGCCTGGGGATCAATGCCGGACACGGGTTGAACTATGACAACGTGCGCGAGCTCGATGTGGTCCCCCACCTCGAGGAACTGAATATCGGGCACGCCATCATGGCCCGCGCGCTCTTCACCGGATTGCCCGCCGCGGTGGCCGCTATGAAGGTGCTTTGCGGGGCCTACCCGGACGGCTCGCCCGGACGCTGAAATCAGCGCGTCACCTTCAAGCGCACGAAAACCGACCCACCCGGACGCGGCACGCTCGCGCGGTAGACGGTGTAATCAGGATGCGTGTCATCGGCCACTTCCGGCACGAGAGTTGTCCACTCGGCATCCGCGCCGAGACTGGGCGATGACTCGGCGGTGACCGACAAATCGTTCTGGTTGCGCGCCACGCGATAGGTCACGGCAAACGCCTCTCCGTCGGGTCCGCTCGCCACCGGCCAGCCACCCGCTTCAGCCATCCGCGGATTCATGAACAAGGCCCGCTCCACGAGATTGCTCACCCCGTCGTGGTCCGGGTCGGCCGCATCGGCGCCGTCGCCGGTTCCGTCGGCCGGGAGCCCGTATTGTGCGAGCCACGTTTCGGACGGACTCGCGGAGGTCGAGAGCACCGCGTAAAGGGTTCCATTACTGAAACTCAGGCTGCTGGCCGGGAAATTCGTTGCGGCCAAGGACAGCGCAAGGTTTTCCACGCCGGAGACGACGCCATCGACAGCAAGCAGCGGATAAGCTCCCGCCACCGCGCCGCCAGCCGGAGTGACCGCGATGGTCACGAGCCCGTTCGCCAGGAAGCTGCCCGCGCGAAGAGGCGCGGCACCACCCGGGGACGCTCCGGTGACAAAAGCCAAAGTGGATCCGGCGCGCGCTTCGATGCTTCCGCCCCAACGACCGGGGCCGGTCAGCGCGGTCTCGTTGGTCAAGACCAGAGCGCGCGAAGTGTTGATCAGCAGAGCGTCATCCAATTGCAACGTCCCGCGGTTCACCGCGAGACCACCGGTGAAAGCGGATGCATTGCTCGCAAGCACAAGCGTGCCGCCGCCGGATTTGGTCAGGACATTCGTGTTCGTCGCCGCGGTGAGTGGTCCAGCGAGCTGGATGGCATTGGCCGCGGGCACATGGATATCGGCGGAAGCGGAGAGGTGCACGTTGTTGGTCAACACAGCAACCGTGCCGATGCCTCCGGCTTCGAGCCGCAACGCACCGAGCACGCCGAGGTTTTCGTTATTGGACACCCCACTGCGTCCGCTGCCGGCGAGGTTGAGCGGGCCTTTGAAAAGATAATTGCGCGGATTGCCCGCCGAACTGAGGCGCAATTGCCCGCCCGGCTGCACCGTGTAGTTGGTCACGTTGTTCGCCGTGATGGCCGGCTCCGAGAAGGTCAATACGCCCTGCTCGATGGTGATGTCCCCGGAGAACGTCTTGCCCGCCCCGGTGATGCCGGCCATGCCGGGGCCGCGTTTGACCATCGGGCCCGGACCGGACACCAATCCTTGCAAGCGGAGCGCGCCGTATTCGGCATTGGTCGAACCGATGCTCTGCACATCAAGCACCGTTTCGTTCGAGAAGACCAGACCGCCCGGCACTTCGATGTTGGCATGACCACCACCCGTGCCGGTGACGATGACGGTCGAGACGCCATTGGCCGAACGCAACGTGAGCGGCTGTCCCGCCGTGCCGTTGATCCGGCTGCGGAAGGCGGAGCTGCCCAGCTCGAAAGTGACGGAAGCCACCGTGGTCGGCGCGTTGTTGGTCACATCGCGGTTCGACGCGGTGTTGGCCGGAATGAGAGCGGAGGCCGTCGCGCTGTTCGGAATGCTGTCGGCATCCCAGTTGGAGGCGAGGTGCCACACGCCGCTTCCCGCCGGCAGGAATGTGGCGGCCGCGCGCACGGTCAAGTCCGCCGCGCTGTCCGTAGAAAGATCGCCGGAGGCGGCGGATAAACCGTAGCTGCCCGCCGGAAGATCGATTGCGACGAACGTCGCCAGTCCTTCGACCGCCGCCGCGGTGTAAGTGCCGACCACGCCGCCCGGACCGGTTACGGTCAAGGTCACGGGCCCGGTGAAGTTCGCGTCCGTGTCGCCGAGGGAGTTGACCGCACGCACCGTCAGCGGCGCGTTCCCGAAGCCAACCGTCCAGACCGGCGGCGCGATGGACAGCGCCACGGCCGGCTCGGGTTCGAAAGCCGCCACAAACCCGGTGTCGGCGGAAAGCGTCGGCGTGATCGTGGTGCTCGTGCTGTAAACCTCATAGCCCGCGACCGCATCGGCAGCGGCGGACGTGGTCGCGGTTGGCGTGACCGGCTTGAGCCAGTGGGCGAACCGGTAGCCCGGCGCCGGCGCTGCCTCCAGCGTCACGGGGACTCCGCGGAAATATGTCCCGGTCCACGGGTAGGGCTGACCGGGTACGCCCGGCGTCGAGTCTTCGAGGCCGATGGAGTTGATTTTCACCGTTCCCCGTCCGCCCTGCGCCACATCGACCGTCACGTCCGCCGTTCCCGTCAGGCCGAAACGGCCCGCCAAGTGTCCCCGCACGGCCGCCGGCCGCAAGGCCAGATAGTTGGCAATGCGGGCCAGCTCGTTGTTCCAGTTGTAAGGCTGGTTCCAGCGCGCGACATGCTCGGCCATCCCGGGCGCGTACAGGGCACGGAATTCCTCCAGTTTGGCCGCGGCCCGGTCCGCCGACAGCGTGGTGTTGAGCAGGTCGGCGAAGCGATTGATGAACTCGTTGCGGAAACGGGAATTCTCCAAAGCCTTGCGCAGGAGCAATGTGCCGTTGTCGCTGTTTCCGATGAAATTCGCCCCGCCCGTTTGCGAGGCGTAAGCCACCGTGTTGTGATTCGGGCCCTGCTCGTGGCCGGGCACGTAAAAAAAATCGAGCCCGAGGGCGAAATCGGTGTCGAAAAAGATCCAACGCCAGCGCCCGTCGTGGCGGGGATGCGCCCCGGGCGACCGGTCGGGCGTCACGGCGCGCCAGAGCCGGACGTTGTTGCCCGGCCAGTCCGTGTTGCCGGACCAGATCTGGTGGATCTGGTAATCGATGAAATTGGCGATGTCAATCCGGCCGGCCAGCGTGTCATAGCCGGACATGCTGCGGAATTGGTTGCCGGACGCGTCCCGCAGGATGTCCTCGAAATCCTGCAACAGGCCCGCCCCGTCATTCCCGCGGTCGTGCACCGGCCAACTGCCGTTGCCCGCCGGAATCTCCAGTTGCGCGAACTCCACCTCGCCGAGCCCGTAGTGATGGAAGTAATAGCCCTCGTCGATGCGGTCCCGCAGGTTGTGCAGCCCCCAATACTCGCCGTCGATGAAGACCACCGCCGCGCGTGCCGACATGTGGTCGAGGCCCGACGGCGCGGCGATCTCGCTGACCAGCGCGTCGCGGAAAATCGACTGGCCCCAGTCGTTGCCGCTCGCCCGCAGCAGGAACGTGTCGAAGAACGCCGTGGCTTTCTGCGGGAAAATGCGGTGGTTGAAGGTCGAGGGACCGTCCGGATTGCGGGCGTAGATGCGCAAGGCCTTGCGCGGACGGTTCACCGTCGTGTTGCCGTGGATGCGCATGCCGATATCCCCGGCAAAGGCCCGCGAACCGTCGGTTTCGAAAAACTCGAGGTGACCCGGACGCTCCCATGCACTGCCTTCATACCGGAAATTGGGCGACACGTAGATGCCCTTGGCGGCGTCGAAAAGATTGGCCGGATCCGTGGCGATCGACACGACGGGATAGGGGTAGCGGGCCGTGCCGTCCGGGTGGACCAGGTAGGACTGCGTGACAATTCTTCCGGGCGCGACACCTGCTTTGAAAACCCGCGCCCGGAGGACATTGAGGCGCGCAACCCCGCCCTGCGGCGCCTGCCAACCTTCGTAGTAGCGCGGCCCGACCTGCTGGTTGTTGGTACGGATCCACGAATACCGCGTGTTCTGGTTTGCCGCGGCGGTCAGCGTGATCGGGCCGTTATAAACCGGTGAAGACTCCGTCGGAT